>CAJOLX010000003.1 GCA_905235625.1 uncultured Clostridia bacterium | reverse complement strand
CACTCGCTACGCTCCCTCAGCTTTTTGGTTGCTATCCTCAAGAGTTGAGCGTAAATCTTTAGAAAGGGTATGATGTAGCTTCGACTATATCATACAAGAGATAACATGATAATAAACGTTGCCATTGACGGCCCCTCGGGCGCAGGCAAAAGCACCGTAGCGAGGGCTGCGGCTCAGAAGCTCGGTTATATTTACGTTGATACCGGCGCTCTTTACAGAACGGTCGGCCTTAACGCCATAAGAAAAGGCTTTGCGACCGATAACGCCGATGAAGTGATGAAAAGCCTTGAGGGGATTACCGTTGAGCTTAAGTTTTCAGACGGCGCTCAGCGTGTTGTGCTGAACGGCGAGGACGTTTCCGACTATATCAGAACTCCCGAGGTTTCAATGGCGGCGTCAAACGTTTCCGCAGTGCCGGGAGTCAGAGCGTTCCTTTTTGATTTGCAGAGAGATATAGCGAAAAACAATTCCTGCATTATGGACGGGCGCGATATAGGCACTGTCGTTTTGCCCGACGCCGAGGTTAAGATATTCCTTACCGCATCCGCCGAGATAAGAGCAAAGCGCAGGTATGACGAGCTTATCGCAAAAGGTTCGGACGTTGAATATAAGGACGTTTACGAAGACCTCATAAAGAGGGATTATAACGATTCTCACAGAGAAACGGCGCCTTTAAAGCCCGCCGAAGACAGCGTTTTTATTGACTCATCGGATTTTGATTTTGAGCAAACCGTTGAGAAAGTTATCAGTGTGATAGAGGAGAAAACGAAATGAGCCAATATGATTTTTCAAAGCCCGTAAAAGAAGGAAAAACGTATAAAATTCTTTCTCCTTTGGGCCGCCTGATAATAAAACTTCGTTTTAAAGTGAGATATATCGGAGCCGAAAACATTCCTCAGGAGGGCGGCTTGATCATCGCTTCAAATCATATACATATGCTTGACCCCATGATAATAGCTCTCGGCATAAAGAAAAGACAGCTTCATTTTATGGCGAAAAAAGAGCTCTGGAATAATCCCATAGTCGCCTGGGCTTTTACCAAGGTAAACGGCTTCCCCATAGACAGAGGCGGAGCTGATTCAAAATCCATTAAGCACGCGATTGAAGTCGCGAAAAGCGGCTATATTCTCGGCATATTCCCCGAGGGAACGAGATCCAAAGACGGCAAAATCGGCAAAGGCAAGAGGGGAGCCGCAATGATAGCTTCTCAGGCAAAGTGCGGCATTCTGCCCGTTTCCGTTTATAACGACAGCGGCCTTAAAAGAAGGTCAAAATATACCGTGAGATTCGGTGAGCTTATTCCTTACGAGCAGCTCGGTCTTTCCGAAGAAGCTTCAAAAGAAGAGCAGATTGCCTGCACGGATATGATTATGGAAAAGATCACCGAGCTTTGGGAGGAAGGTCATTGCGAATAATTCTCGCCGAAAAAGCGGGCTTTTGTTTCGGAGTTGAAAGAGCGGTTAACGCCGCTTATGAATTTGCCGAAAAGGGCGAAAAATGCAAAACGTTCGGCCCGCTCATTCATAACGCCGACGTCGTGCGCGACCTTGAGCAAAGAGGCATAGGCGTGCTTGAGAGCGCCGACGAGGCAAAAAAAGACGAAACCGTGCTGATAAGAGCTCACGGAGTATCGCCCGATATTTACGATAAACTTAAATCGAACGCGTCGGGCGTTTTTGATGCGACCTGTCCGTTCGTTAAAAAAATTCACGATATAGTCGCCGAGAATTCGTCCGATGATTTACCGGTAATCATCGCGGGCGATCCGCTTCACCCCGAGGTTGAGGGAATAATGGGCTATTGCAGAGGCCCTGTTTACGTTTTTGAAAACGCCGACAGCCTCGAAAAATGGCTCTCAGACAACCGTAATTTATACGATAATGGAATAATTGCGGTGTCTCAGACCACTTTTTCCGAAAATGAATGGAAAAAATGCAAAGAAAAAATAAAATTTTACTGTACAAACGCAAAAATATTTGATACAATATGCGGTGCAACGCGTGAAAGGCAGTCGGAAGCGGAAGATCTGGCTCTGAGGTGCGACGCCATGCTCGTCATCGGCGGGCGGCACAGCTCAAACACGGCTAAGCTCTATGACGTTTGCCGCGCGCATTGCGACACTTATTTGGTGGAAAGAGCAGATGAGCTCAAAAATATAGATTTTTCCACATACGCCTCGGTTGGCGTAACGGCCGGAGCTTCCACTCCGCGCTCAATAATTAAGGAGGTACTTTTAGCAATGTCCGAGATCATTGAAAACGCAAATAACCTGGTAGAGGAGGTGCCTTCTGAAGCAGCAGCAACCGAAGATAGTTTTGCTAATTTACTTGAGCAGTCGCTTGCCAATATGAATAACAATCAGAAGGTTACCGGTGTTGTCATGGGTATCACTCCCACCGAAATTCAGGTTGACATCGGCAGAAAGCAGGCAGGCTTTGTTCCCATCGAGGAATATTCAGCCGACCCCAACGCTAACCCTGCCGAAGAGCTCAAAGTGGGCGACACCATCGACCTCATCATCATGAAGACCAACGACGCAGAAGGCACCATGCTTCTTTCCAAGAAGCGCGCCGACGCTCAGAAGTCCTGGGGCGACATCGTTGAGGCAAAAGAGAGCGGAGAAATCCTTGAAGGCACGGTAGTGTCCGTCATTAAGGGCGGTGTTCTCGTTTCTTCCAAGGGCTCAACCGTATTCATTCCCGCTTCTCAGGCTACCGAACGCAGGGATGAAGATCTTGAATCTCTCGTTAAGAAAAACGTCAGCTTCCGTATAATCGACGTTGACCCCGCAAGAAAGAGAGCCGTCGGCTCCATCCGTTCCGTTCTCACCGAAAAGAAAAAGGCCGCCGCTGAAGCTTTCTGGGCTTCGGCAGAAGAAGGCAAGGTTTACACCGGCACCGTTAAGTCGCTTACGAGCTTCGGCGCGTTCGTTGACATCGGCGGCGTAGACGGTATGGTTCACATTTCCGAAATGTCCTGGAAGAGAATTAAGCATCCTTCCGAGATATTTGAAGTAGGTCAGGAAGTTGAAGTTTACATCAAGTCCCTTGACCCCGAAAACAAAAAGATTTCTCTCGGCTACAGAAAAGACGAGGACAATCCCTGGTCAATTCTCAAGAAGAATTATCCCGAAGGCTCCGTTGTTGAGGCTGAAATAGTCAACATCACCACCTTCGGCGCGTTCGCGAGAGTTATTCCCGGCATCGACGGCCTTATCCACATTTCTCAGATTGCAAACCGCAGAATCAATAAGCCCGAGGAAGTTCTTACCGTCGGCGAAAAGGTTACCTGCAAGATAACCGCTATTGATTTTGAAAAGAAGCGCGTAAGCCTTTCCATCCGCGCTCTTCTTCCCGAAGAGGAGTATGACGAGGGTGATTCCGCCGATTACGGTGACGAAGAGGAAGCCGCAGAGGCCGAAGCTCCCGCCGAAGAAACCGCTCAAGTAGTTGAGGAAGCAGCAGAGGAAGCTCCCGAAGCTCCCGAGGCTGAGGAAGCTGCGGATGCAGCCGAAGAAGCTGTCGAAGAGACTGCGGAAGAAGCTGCCGAAGAGGCTGCCGAAGAGACTGCGGAAGCCGCAGAGGAAGCTGCCGAATAATATCTCAGTAATTTTTGCAACTGCCCACAGTCTTTCTGTGGGCAGTTTTTCAAAAGAAAGACTTTTTAAAAAGTCCGGGGAAGTGTTAGTATTAAATTCAGCAAGATAAAAGGGCCTCTTTTTTGCTTTTCTGCCGCTGTTATATGGGGCCTTTCGTTCGTGGCGCAAAAAACAGGCGCCGGCATAGGCACTTTTACTTTTAACGGAATAAGGCTCATGATAGGCGGTTTGGTTCTTTTGCCCGCCGTTATTTTCTCGTATAAGAAATTCAATAAAAACAGAGCCGACGGCGATATAAATTTATTCGATTTTAAAGAAGCTTTAAAAGGCTCTTTGGCGTGCGGCACTGCGCTTTTTTTAGGCACAACTCTTCAACAGCACGCTTTCACCTATGACCTCGAAGCGGGCAAGGTTGCCTTTATCACTTCTCTTTATATGATTCTTGTGCCCATTCTCGGCATTTTTCTTCACAGAAAAGCTCATTTAAATCTCTGGATTGGCGTTGCTCTCGGCATTATCGGGCTTTATCTTATCTGTATGAACGGTTCCGATTTCTCGGGAATAGGCGTCGGCGAAATCTGCGCTTTAAGCTGCGCTGTTTGCTTCGCATTTCATATTCTCATTGTTGATTATTACTGCACGAGAGTTAACAATATTCTTCTTTCCTGCGGTCAGTTCCTTTTTGCGGGAATTATTTCAATGGTTTGTATGTTTATTTTTGAAGACGTCAACGTGAACGACGTTTTCGATATGGCGGTTCCTTTGCTCTACGCCGGTATCGGCTCATGCGGCCTCGGCTTCACTTTTCAGGTTTTCGGTCAGAAAACAACGGAGCCCGCGCTCGCCGCTCTGCTTATGTGTTTTGAATCGGTTTTTGCCGCCATTTTCGGCTGGCTTATTCTAAAAGACCACCTGACGGCGAGAGTTCTCACCGGCTGCGCGATTATGTTCGCGGGCGTAATCGCTTCTCAGCTTGATTTTTCGCCTAAAAACAAGAAGGAGGTTAATGATAATGATTAACCGCTTGATTTCTTTATTTTTGTCGCTCATTATGAGCCTTTCACCGCTTTCCATGCTCGGCTCGGCGGGCTTTGCGGATACTCTCAGCGTTATGCTTTTCGGCGTGCCCGTAACGGACGGCGCAGTTTCGGAGGAGTATCTTGATGATTTGGATTTTTCCGACATTATTTCGGTGAATTCCGAAACCGGTTTTTTCAGAAATCATCTTGCGCTCATTCTTGACCCCGAGCTCGGAGTTATAAAAAAACACAGCCTTCTTTTATCGGAAGGCCTTAAAGCGGTGGGCTGGTGCGCCCCGGTTGATATTTATATAGTTTCTTCGTTTTTGCCCTCCGCGGCGGATATCATTTCCGAATGCGAGAGGCTTGAAAAGCGTGAAGAAATACTTGCCGCCGTTCCTCTTACCGCTTCATATCTCAGTGAGCAGCTTACTCCCGACGACCCGTTTGACCCCGACTCCGACCTCGTATGGGATGACCTCAGCCCCGCAGGCGCAAACTGGTGGCTTGAAGCCGTAAAAGCAAGGCAGGCGTGGGATTATTCAAAGTGGATGAGCAACGTTAAGGTCGGCGTTATTGATTCGGGCGTTTATCTTGACCATCCCGAGATTAAAGGAAAAATCTCATTTACGGATAACAGGCAGAAGTCAAGAAACATTCCGAGCGACCACGGCACTCACGTGCCCGGTATTATCGCCGCGGAGCAAAACAATTCCATAGGTGTAGCGGGCATCGTTCCCGACGCATCAATTATTTACACCGATTGGTCAAATGAAAAAGGTCAGCTCTGGATAACCGACTTTGCCATAATATTTGGCCTTGTTAATGAAGTCAAAGCCGGAGCAAAAGCCGTCAACTTATCGGTCGGCAGGTCCGGCTCAATAAAAAGCGGCAAAAGCGAGCTGATGTTTTTCAATAAAATTTATGACAGAATAGTTTTCTCTTACGTTATCGCTTCTTTGCTCTCTCAAGGGTATGAATTTCTGCTTGTTGAATCCGCCGGAAACGGCAACACGGACAGCGTCAGAGTGGACGCTCAAAACAACGGTCTTTTCGCTCAGATTTTCGAGGGCAGCGTTTTTACGGGCTTGCATAAGATAAGCAAGAGTGATATAATAAATCATATAATATTAGTCGGCGCCGCTGGCAATCTCGGCGGCGGAAAATACGAGCAGGCTGACTTCTCAAACATCGGCCCTTACGTTGAAATTGCCGCCCCGGGCAGAAGAGTTTACAGCTGCGGTTATACCGAAGAATACAGATATATGAGCGGCACTTCCATGGCGGCTCCCATTGTTACCGCCGTTGCTTCTCTTGTGTGGAGCATCAACCCGTCGTTTACCGGAGAAGAAGTTAAAAACATAATCACTTCTTCAACCGACGCTGTTGCCGCCGCCAATACAGAGGCTGAAAGTCTCGCCTCGAGCGAGCCTGCCGACGTGCCTATGGTAAACGCAAAGCTGAGCGTAGAAAAAGCGCTCGAGCTCACTTACGGCGGATTTACCCGCATTTCAGGCACGGTTCCCGAAGCGAGCAACGGCAAAGCGCTTTACGGCGGAGACGAATACACCGTTCTTTCCGACGGCTCTTACGATTTCATCGCGGTCGACGGTCTCGAGCTTACCCTCATTTCTGCAGACGGCGAGACAGTTTATCCCGAATCGGGTGACTCGGGCGAAACCGAGCCCGCAGATACGCCCGTAAATGATGACGACGGCGAAACCTATGACAATGCCGGAGTTCCCGATGACCTTGAGCAGCCCATTATTTCCGCGCTTAATTTTTAATTAACATAATTTCAATTTGAGAGAGGAAGATGCGTATGGCCGCAGAAATCACCAAAAAATGGTTTAAGGAAATGTCCGTTTACCAAATATGGACCAGAAGCTTTTGCGACAGCAACGGCGACGGCATAGGCGACTTGCCCGGCGTTTACAGCAAACTGGACTATATTCAGAGCCTCGGGGTGGATGCCATCTGGTTTTCGCCCATTTATCCTACGCCCAACGCCGACTACGGATATGATATTTCCGATTATAAAAATATCAATCCGGAATTCGGCACTCTTGATGATTTTAAGAAAATTCTTGACAGCGCTCACGAAAGAGGCATGAAGGTCTTTATGGACCTCGTCGTTAATCACACCTCCGACGAGCACGAGTGGTTCAAAGAAAGCAGCAAAAGCGTTGATAATCCTTATCACGATTATTACATCTGGCGCAAAGGCAAGGGCAAAAATCCGCCCAATAACTGGCAGTCCGTCTTTGAGGGCGGAGCATGGGAATATAACAAAGACATTGACGAATATTATCTTCACGTCTTTGCGAAGAAACAGCCCGACCTCAATATGGATAACCCCAAGGTCCGCGAAGAAGTAAAGAGCATTATGCGCTTCTGGCTCGATATGGGCGTTGACGGTTTCAGAGAAGACGTTATCACCTTTATTTCAAAGGCGGAGGGGCTTCCCAACGGTTTCCCCATTCCCGTTGCCTGCGGCATTGAGCACTATAAGCACGGCCCTCATCTTGAAGAATATCTTGATGAATTCAGAGCGGTTACCGATGAATACGACTGCATGACCGTCGGCGAAGGCCCCATGACGAGCCTTAAAGACGCCGTTGACCTTTGCAGCGAGGGCCCCGGTCAAAAGCTTGATATGCTCATTTCCTTTGACCATATGAATGCGGATTGCCTCATAACCGACTGGATCAAAAAACCTTTCAGCCTTAAAAAGCTCAAAAACACCATGACCAAGTGGCAAAAAGCGATGTACGGCAAGGGCTGGAACTGCCTTTACATTGAAAATCACGACCACGCGAGAATTATTGACAGATACGGCTCGCTCAAATTCAGAGAGCAGAGCGGCAAAGCTCTCGCCACCATGTATTTCCTGCAGTGCGGCACTCCGTTTATCTATCAGGGGCAGGAGATAGGCATGACCAACATCAAGGTTGACCACGTCACCGATTATAAAGACGTTATGACCTTCAACAACTACCGTATGTTCGGCAGCATTCTTCATTTTTCCGAGAAGAGGTTCCTTGACCTTTCCTCCAAGGTAAACAGAGAGAATGCAAGAACTCCCGTTCAGTGGAGCTCCGAAAAGAACGCCGGTTTTACCACAGCCGACAAGCCCTGGTTCAAAATCAACGAAAATTACAAAGAGATAAACGTTGAGCAGCAGGATAAGGATGAAAATTCTCTTCTTAACTATTACCGCAAGCTCACAAAATTCCGCAAAGAGCATGAAATAGCCATTTACGGCGAATATAATCTTCTTTACGAAAACAGCAAAGACCTCTTTGTTTATGAGAGAACTTACGAGGGCAAGAGGCTGCTCGTCATAACCTCATTCAGTGAAAATCCCGTTAAGTTCAAGGCTCCCGAGGGCTATGACCTCAGCGAAGGCGAGCTCGTTCTTCAAAATTACGACGTCGTTAACCCCGGCAAAAATGAATTTGTCACAAAGCCTTACGAGGCAAGAGTATATCTTTTTGAGTAATAGGGAGGTTATAAAACTATGTCAAAAGTTAAAAAGTATCTTGCGGAATGTATCGGAACTTTCGTTCTCGTATTTTTCGCCTGCGGCACGGCTGCGGCTATCGGCTGCGATGAGCCCGCGAATTATCTTGCGGTCGCTATCGCTTTCGGCCTTGTAATAGTTGCAATGGCATATTCCATCGGCAACGTTTCGGGCTGCCACATTAACCCCGCCGTTTCACTCGCAATGCTTATCAGCGGCAAGATTAGCTTCGGCGACTTTATCGGCTACGTTATCGCTCAGTGTGTCGGCGCGATTGTGGGCGCCGCCGCCATGATTCCTTTCCTCGGCAGTGATTGCGGCTTCGGCGCAAACGCTTTGTTTGAGGGCAGCATCGGCAAGTCGCTCGCTATTGAGATTATTCTCACCTTCGTGTTTGTGCTTGCCATTCTCGGCGTTACCTCCAAAACGGAAAACGGCACCGTTGCGGGCCTTGTTATAGGCCTCTCGCTTACGCTCGTTCACCTTTTGGGCATTCATTTCACCGGCACTTCCGTTAACCCCGCCCGTTCTCTCGGCCCCGCGATTTTCGCAGGCGGCGAGGCGCTTTCAAGCGTTTGGGTGTTTATAGTTGCTCCTCTTATCGGCGGCGCTCTTGCGGCTCTTTGCTACAAGGTGCTCGACTCCGAAAAGAAATAATTTAATGTCTTGATTTTGCGCCGCGTGTTTTGATATGCGCGGCGCGATTTTTTTGTTGAACAGCAAGCGCTTTTATGATAAAATATCAAAAAATATGCTCGAAAGGAGGATGAGAATGAAAAGCTTTGTCGCAGGCAAAAACGACTCCGGTCAAAGGCTCGACAAATTCATATCAAAATCGGTGCCTTCCTTGCCCTCTTCGCTGATGTATAAATACATCAGAAAAAAGAGAATTAAGGTAAATTCCAAAAGAGCCGATATAGACACGAGGCTTTCCGAGGGCGACGTTATTGAGATGTACATAAGCGATGAATTTTTTGATAACGGCAAAAAGAATTACGATTTCTTAACCGCTTCAAAAAATCTCAAGATAGTTTATGAAGATGAAAACATAATTCTCGCCGATAAGCCTGCGGGCGTGCTTTCTCATCCGGACGAAACAGAGTTTAACGACACTCTCATAACGAGAATTAAAAGATATTTGTACGAAAAGGGAGAATACGACCCCGAAAGCGAAAATTCCTTTGCTCCGTCGCTCGTTAACAGAATAGACAGAAACACGGCCGGCATTGTTATCGCCGCTAAAAATTTCGAAAGCCTCAAAATTTTAAATCAGAAGCTCAAGGACAGAGAGATAGAAAAATATTATCTCTGCGTCGTTCACGGAGAGTTTGAAAAGAAAAAAGACAAGCTGACCGCCTATATGATTAAGGACGAATCGAAAAACAAGGTTTCGGTCTATTCAAAACCCGTTCCCGGCGCAAAAACGATGATCACGGGCTATGAGGTTTTAAAGCAGGGCAAAAATATATCGCTGCTTGAGATAAGGCTTTTTACGGGCCGCACTCATCAGATAAGAGCTCATCTTGCGTTTGAAGGCCATCCTCTCGTGGGCGACGGCAAATACGGCTCCAACGCCCTCAATAAGTCCCTGGGTTTCAAAAAGCAGCTGCTTTGCTCTTACAAGCTGCAGTTTGATTTTAAAACGGACGCGGGTATTCTTAATTACCTTAACGGCAAATCATTCAGAATCGAAGACGTGTGGTTTGAGCGCGAATTCCCGGATTTCGGCTTGAGCGAAACAAAATAAATTGTAAACTTAATTATAAATTATCGCAAAAAGCTTGTAAAATAATAAAAAAAATGTATAATATATTTATTATGCCTGCCTGAAGGGCAGTTTTATTAAAAAAGATGTAAAGGATGACGGACGAAATGGCAAAAAATGACGGCAAGAGCAAAGCCGAGATTTACCGCGAGGAGCGTAAAGACCGGATTGCCAAAGCTAATAAAAAGAACGCCAAAAGCATTGAAACCGGCAAGACTGTAGGCAATATCATTAAAAAGACGGTTGCCATAGTTGTTGTTGCGGCTATAGTTATCGGCATAGGCTACGTTGTTATTGACAACACCGGCCTTGTTAAAAGAAACGTTTCCGCCGTTAAGTTCAGCGACGGCACCAAAATAAGCGCAACGATGTTTAACTATTATTACAGCAGTCTTTACAGCCAGACCAATTATTATGCTCAGGCAATGGCTCAGTACGGTTACGGCACGGGCGGCTACGACACAAGCCTTTCGCCCGACCAGCAGACCACTACCGATGAAGACGGCAACGAGATAACCTACGCCGAGTATTTCAGAACTGCCGCCATTGACCGCGCGCAGTATTTTGAGGCTTTTGCGAAAGAAGCCGAAAAAGAAGGCTTTGAGCTTGACGAAGACGCAAAGGCTGAGATTGACGAAACCATCGAAAGCTACAGATCGAACGCTTCCGAGGGCGGATATTCAATGAACGCTTATCTCAAAGCTAATTTCGGCCCCGGCGTTACCGAAAAGAAATTCAGAGCAGAGATCGAAAAATCCGAAATAGCTTCAAAATTCAGCGAATATATGCAGAAGAAGCTTGCCGATGATATTTCCGATGACGAAATCAAAGCTGAATATGAAAAAAATCAGAAGCTTTATGATTACGTTGACGTTCGCTATTACATTTTCTCAACCGATATTCTTGAGGCTGATGAAGGCGAAACCGACGAGCAGCTTAAGACCAGACAGGATGCCGCAAATGAGGCTATCTATGACGAGGCGGAGGCTGTCAGCGACAAGGTAACGAGCCTTGATTCTCTTGAGGAAGCTCTTGAGGAATATATCGACTCCAAGAAAGAGCCCGAGGAAGAAACAGCCGAAACTGCCGAAGCTGCTGAAGAAACCGAAGAAGCAGCCGAGGAAGAAGAGGAAGAAAAGCTTTATTCCACCGAGGTTAAGCACGCAACCTATGAAAGCATTAACAGCTCCATGAACGACGCTGCCGCCGATTGGCTCTTTGATTCAGCCCGCAAAGCAGGCGACAAGAGCGTTTTCACAAATGAAAACAGCGCATATCTCGTCTATGTTGTTAAACCCGCTTACACTTCTCACAGCGTTGACGTTCGTCATCTCCTCGTCGCTTTCTCCGATGACTCCGAAGAGGAAGTTACCGACGAAATGAAGGCTGAGGCTTATGAGACCGCTCAGGGCTATCTTGCCGAGTGGAAAAACGGCGATGCTACCGAAGAATCCTTTGCCGCTCTTGTTACCGAGCATTCCGACGACGAAGGCTCCGTTGAAACCGGCGGACTTTACGAAGGCATGAGAATTACCGACAGCTACGTTGAGGAATTCCTTAACTGGTCATTCGACCCCGCCAGAAAAGTGGGCGACGTTGAAATAATCGAAACCACTTACGGTTATCACATTATGTATTTCTCGGCCGATAACGCCGACGATTTTGACTGGCAGGCGACCATTCGCTCCGATAAAGGCTCCGAAGCTTATGAAAAGTATGAAGCGGACCTTATCTCCGACGAAGGCGAGTATGCTCCCGAGGTCAGCGAATACTGGACCAAGCGCGTTATGGATGAATTCTGCAAAAAGATAAGCAGAAATCTTGCCATGTCGGCTTAAACGATAAACTGAAATTAACCTGATTTTAAGCGGGGAGGAAGCCGATTTATAAATATATTTTGGCTTTCTCCCTGTGTTTTCTTTGGAGAAATATGAGCAATAAAACAGGCATAAAACAAAATTTGAAAGAATCATTTATCGGAGGCATTCGGTACGTTTTGAGAATTTTTACAACCGCTGCCGCCGTTTTATCCCTGTTTATTCCTTTTTCAGTTTTTAAAACCGACGTGCCGGCGTTTAACTTTGAATTTAAAATAAGTCTTCCCGGCGTTTTTTCACTTGCCGACAATGAAAATATGCCGGTAATCAAAAACCTCGCGAAGAGCGTTTTGTTTGCCGATACGGTAGAAACGGCTTCTTACATAACCGCAATGTTCATTTTGCTCAGCCTTGTAACGCTCGTTATTGTTTTCTTCTTTTTGTTCAGCTTTGCCGACATTTATTCATCATCCAAAATAGCCGCTGTATTTTCATTCGGCGGCGCCGCGCTATCTTTGTTTATATTTGTTTTTGAGCTTATGGCAAACGGCATTTCATCTTTTCCCTATTTTGTGATTTTTAAAATCGGTTTCGGCGCTCCCGCTGCTTTTGCGGCTCTTACCGCAAACGGATTTGTTAACTTTGCGATAAGAAAAAAGAAACGCAAAGAGGAGGGCTTTACAGATGAATAACAAGCCGAAAGCGGCAGCCCTCATTCTTGTTTTCATTTTAGTTATTTCAATTTGCCTGCCTTCCTGCGGCAAAAAAGAACCGACAGATGAGCAGGGGAATACTTTTCCTGTCGAACTTACCGAACTCGGCGGAAAAGATAAGAGCGACGCTTTAAAGGCATTTCAGTCGGAATTTGAAAATATGTTTGCCGACGACGTTTTGCTCACAAGAACTTATGAGATTTCCTACGATAATTTCGAGTCGGAGTTTAAGCCGGAAGACGAATTCCTCGTTCTGAAAGCCGCCGATGAAATTAAAGCATATTTTTTGTCGTTTTGCGATAGCTATAACGGTGAGAAGGGTTCCGGCAGAAAAGGCGACAAAAGCTTAAATCTCTATTCTTCCGACGTTTCTTCTTTCTCTGCCGGCGACGAAGGCAAAGATAAAAGCTTTTTGTTAACGCTCGAAAACCGCAGCTGCTATGAAGAAAGCACCGTCGCTTCGGCGCTTGACTTTAAGCTGAATTCCGCGGCTTTTGAAGAAATAAAAAAACTTTATGACGGCGTTTTGGAATTCGGCGTTGTGTATGCCGAAATGAAAGACGGCAAAATTTACGGCTCATCGGGCATTGATTTCAAAAATATTGACGAAATCACTTTTGAAAGAACGTTTACCGTAAACGCTGTTTTAACGTTTTTAGGCGAATATTCCGCTCTCGGTTCGGTGCATATTTCCTTTGATTTCACAGTGTGTGAAAAATATGCCGCCGAATACGAAGGTTAAATCATATAACGATAATCTTTAAATATATTTACGGAGGTAAGAAAAATGTATAACTTCACGCCCGTGCTCACTTACGTCGAAAACGGCAAAAAGGTTAAAAGCACTCAGCTTGAAAACGACCTTTATTCTCTTGATATTTCCGTTTCCAAAAAAGATATTAAATGCGTTATTCACCCGAAAAAGAGAATCAAGCTGTTTTCTTTCGCGCTTGAAGCCAATAAGAAGATGGCAGATGACGAAGTTTTCTTCCTCAACGGCTTCCAGTCCTGGACTACCTGCGCAGAATGCAAAAAAGACGATAACATTCCCGACGTTATGCCTCTTTCAAAGGTTTCCAAATTCACAAGGCGCATAGCTTCCATGTCCGGCGATTATCTCTTTACCTCTTACGGCGAAAAAGGAAGATTTCATTCCTTCACTTACACTTATTTCAGATTGGGCGACAATGTTGAGCTTTTCGGCTCCCGCACCGAAAGAACGGGCTACACCGTTTTTGAAATGGACAATACCGCAAACCTTTTCAGCATTATTAAGGATGTTGAAGGCGTTTCGATTGACTCCGATTATGAGCTTATGAACGTTATCAGCTTCACCGGTGCCTATGACGAAGTATTTGACGCTTATTTTTCATCCCTTAACCTGAGAAAGCCTAAAATCGAGCATCTTTCCGGCTACACCTCATGGTACAATTATTTCCAGAAAATAGACGAAAAAATAATTCTTCGCGACCTTGACGGGCTCGACAGAGCAAAAGACAGCGTTTCGATTTTTCAGATTGACGACGGTTATGAGCCGTTTGTAGGCGACTGGCTCGAATGCGATAAGAAGAAATTCCCGAACGGTATGAAATATATTGCCGATAAGATTCACGATAAAGGTTATCTTGCCGGCATTTGGATTGCTCCGTTTTCCGTTCAGAGGGTTTCAAAAATCGCAAAAGAACATCCGGAATGGCTTGTAAAGGATAAAAAAGGCAACAACGAATGGGGCTGCTTTGCATGGGGCGGAGCTTACACTCTCGACGTTTATAACCCCGAAGCGAGAGAGCACATAAAGCACTTCTTTGACGTTATACTTAACGACTGGGGCTATGATATGGTTAAGCTCGATTTCCTCTATTCGGAGGCGACCGAGCCCAGATACAATAAGTCCAGAGGTCAGATCATGTGCGAGGGTATGGACTTTTTGCGCGAGTGCGTGGGCGAGGATAAGCTGATACTCGGCTGCGGAATGCCTCTCGGTCCGGGCTTCGGCGTAGTTGACGCCTGCCGCATTAGCTGCGACGTTGACCTCGTTTACGGCGGCAAGTATTATAATAGACTTGAGGCCAACAGAGAGCTGCCGTCCGCTCAGAATGCGATAAATAACACTATCTATCGCCGCCACCTTAACGGCAGAGTGTTCTGCAACGACCCCGACGTATTTTTCTTCAGAGATATCAATCTTAAATTTACCGACGAGCAGAAGAAACTGCTCGCTAAAGTGAATAATCTGTTCGGCGACGTTCTTTTCGTTTCCGACAATGTGGGCGATTATTCCGAAAAAAACGTTCAAAATCTCAAAGATACGTTCAAAAAGAGCGAGGCAGAAGTGAAATACGCTTACAAAACTTCCGATGATGTTTTTGAGATAGGCTACTCCGAAAATGGCGAAGATCACGTTTTCTCATTCAACATAAAATCGGGCAAAATACTTTCAGAATAAGTTTCGGTGATTTAAATGAGAATTGTAGTTAAAGTGGGCACTTCAACGCTCACTCACAATACGGGCAGGATAAATATAAGGCGAGTCGAGGCTTTGTGCCGGGTGCTCAGCGATTTGAAAAACGCGGGCAACGAGCTTATTCTCGTTTCATCCGGCGCCATAGGAATGGGCGTAGGCAAGCTTATGCTCAGCGAAAGACCGGACGATATTCCCACTAAACAGGCTGCCGCCGCTGTGGGTCAGTGCGAGCTGATGTACGTTTACGACAACGAGTTTTCAAAATACAATCATAACGTTGCTCAGATACTGATTACCGGCACCGACGTTGAAAATCCCGCTCACTTAAAGAATTTCCAAAACACGGTCAACAGGCTCCTTGAGTTCGGCGTTTTGCCCGTTATAAACGAAAACGACTCCGTTTCAACGGATGAAATTTCGATAGGCGATAACGACGCTCTCGGCGCCATCGTTTCGGTTTATTCCGAGGCCGATCTGCTTATCATTCTATCCGATATTGACGGGCTTTATGATAAAAATCCTTCCGTTTACAGCGACGCGAAGCTCATTAAAACGGTGACCGAAATCACTCATGAAATCACCGTTATGGGCGGCGGAAAAGGCTCAACGTTCGGCACCGGAGGCATGAGAACAAAGCTTCACGCCGCTCAGATTGCGATGGAAGCCGGCATTGATATGATAATTGCAAACGGCAGAAATCCCGAAATACTCTATGATATTATGGAAGGAAAAGATGTAGGCACATTATTTACTTCCAAGGAGAAATGAACATGCTGACATCCGAAATTCTTGACAGGGCAGTTAAAGCGAAGCCGCTTGTAAAACAGCTTTCCGCAGAAAAGAAAAATGAAGCGATAGCTTCAATGGTTGATTCGCTTCTTGCGTCCGCCGACGAAATTCTCTCGGCAAATCGTGAAGATATGGAAAAGGCGAAGGGCGTTTTCTCCGAAGTTATGCTTGACCGCCTTGCGCTTTCAAAGCAGAGAATTGAAGGCATGGCAAGCGGAATGGCTGAGGTTTCAAATCTTCCCGACCCAAACGGCAAGGTTATTGATAAAATCGTGAGACCAAACGGCCTCGCTATCGAAAAGAAGCTCGCTCCCATGGGAGTTATTGGAATAATTTACGAGAGCAGACCGAACGTTACGTCGGACGCAGCCGCGCTTTGCTTTAAAAGCTCAAACGTTTGTGTTTTAAGATGCGGCAAAGAGTCTTACAACACCTCGAGAGCCATTACCGACGCATTGAGAAGAGGGCTCGAAAAATGCGGAGTCACTCCCGACGCAATTCAGCTTGTCGATGATATTTCGAGGCAGAGCGCCTCGGATATGATGACAGCCGTCGGCAAAATTGACCTTCTCATTCCGAGAGGCGGCAAAGGGCTGATAAGCGCCTGCACCGAAAACGCCAAAGTGCCCTGTATTCAAACGGGCACAGGCATTTGCCACGTTTACGTTGAAAAGACAGCCGATATTGATATGGCGCTGAGTATTGTCGATAACGCCAAAACCTCAAGGCCTTCCGTTTGCAACGCCTGCGAAGTGTGCGTTGTTGACAGCGAAATAGCAGGCGAATTTTTGCCGAAGCTCTATGAGAGACTTACCGCAGGCCGAGAAAATCCTGTTGAATTTATAACGGACGAAAGAAGCCGTGAAATAATCGGCGGAACGCCCGCATCGGAAGGCAGCTTTGACACCGAATATCTTGACTATAAGCTCGCTATAAAGGTCGTTGACGGAGTGAAGGACGCCGTTGAGCACGTTTTAAATCACTCAACGGGTCACAGCGAGTCTATAGTTACGAGCGACCCCGAAGCGGCGGATTACTTCACCTCAAACGTTGATTCAGCCGCCGTTTACGTTAACGCTTCAACAAGATTTACCGACGGCGGAGAATTCGGGCTCGGCTGTGAAATAGGAATATCCACGCAAAAGCTTCACGCAAGAGGTCCGATGGGCCTTGAAGAAATGATGACATATTACTATAAGATAACAGGGGAGGGGCAAATCAGATGAAATACAAATTCGGCTTCATAGGAGCGGGCAATATGGGCTCCGCTCTCGCGGCGGGAATAGGCAGCTCGGTCGAAAAAGGCAAACTCGCCCTCTGCGATAAAGATGAAGCAAAAGCCTCATCGGTCGCCGAAAAGACAGGCGCGGTTTTGACCGATTCTCTTGACGTTGCCGCAAATTCAGAATACGTAGTTATTGCCGTTAAGCCTCAGGCGCTTAAAGCGACTTTTGATGAAATCGGCGGCGCTCTTAAAGAGAGAAAAGACAGGTTCGTTCTCGTTTCCATGGCCGCAGGCACTTCGATAAAAAAGATTAAGGAGCTGTCGCTTGCAGATTATCCCGTTATCAGAATAATGCCCAACGTTCCCTGCGCTGTGGGCGCGGGAATGACTCTTTGCGCAAAAAGCGATGAAGTAACGCGCGGCGAGCTTGATTACTTTGTTTCGTCATATTCGGCGTGCGGCAGAATAGACGTTATCGAAGAGCGCTTTATTGACGCTTATTCAATAGTTACAGGATGCGGACCGGCTTACGCTTATTTAATGATTGAAGCGCTTGCCGACGGCGCCGTTAAATGCGGAGTGCCGAGAGATAAGGCTTACGTATACACCGCTCAGATGCTTTACGGCTCTGCTGAGCTTATGCTCGAAACGGGCAAATCTCCCGCCGAGCTTAAGGATTCCGTATGCAGCCCCGGCGGCACCACCATTGAAGGCGTTGCCGCTCTCGAAAAAGCAGGCTTCAGAAGCGCTCTGATTGACGCTGTTGACGCCTCTTACCGCAAAACACTTGAGTTTAATAAGTAGTATATCAATAATATTGATTAAATCCTTATTGACGTACAGTTATCTAACCCTTATATCTTAATATAATTCAGCAAGCTAACCATTACGGAGTACGGAATTCATTCTGCACTCCGTTCTGTATTGTATACCTGTTAATAATATGTTAATATTTCTCTAATTGTTGAAAGAGAGGTTTTTTTATGTTTAACGTTGAAAACATAATCTTTATCCTTTATCTTTGCCTCATGATAGGCATCGGCATTTATTTCTTCATCCAGTCCAAAGGCGGCGGTGAAAAAGAGTATTTCCTCGGCGGCCGTTCAATGGGCCCCTGGGTTTCGGCTCTTTCTGCCGGCGCTTCCGATATGAGCGCTTGGGTGCTTATGGGCCTGCCTGCTTCCATTTATGCCTACGGCATCGGCAAAGCGTGGATTGCCATAGGTCTTGCGATAGGCTATGCTCTCTCGTGGATAATTATGGCGCCCCGTCTTCGTAAATTCACCATCGTGGCGAATGACTCTATCACCATTCCCCAGTATCTCACCAATCGTTTCCTTACTAAGAACTCTGCAATAAGAGTTATTTGCGCCCTTATTTTCCTTATTGCTTACACTGTTTATGCGGCTTCAAGCATGAAAGCTTGCGGCACTCTGTTTAACACCGTTCTCGGCATAGAAACCAAAAAAGCGATGTATCTTGCCGCCGCTATCATAGTTTTCTACACCTTCCTCGGCGGTTACAAAGCCGTTTGCTGGACGGACTTCTTCCAGGGCATGCTCATGCTTGCGGCTCTTCTTGCAGCTCCCATCTTTGCTCTTTTTGCGATCAACAGCGGCAGAGGAGCTGAGGCAGCTGCAGAGCTTCCCGAAAATTATTTTAAGCTTTTCACTAACTTCCAAGACGTTATTTCAGGCCTCGGCTGGGGCATCGGTTACTTCGGCATGCCTCACATTATAGTCAGATTTATGTCTCTTAAATCCGATAAAGCTCTCAGAAAGAGCGCAAAAATCGGCATCGCCTGGAACTGGCTTATAGTTATATTCTCCGTCGGAGCCGGCGCTATCGGCCATATGCTTTTGGGAGAAATCGAGGATTCTTCAACCGTATTCATTCAGATGTCAAGATTCCTCTTCCCCGCCGCTATCTGCGGAATATTGCTCTCCGCTATCCTTGCCGCTTCAATGTCAACCGCCGACTCTCAGCTTCTTGCGTCTTCTTCGGCGTTTACGAGCGACCTTTACAAGCCCATTATTCGCCGTAACAAGGCTTCCGATAAAGAAATGATTTGGGCAGGCAGAGTCGTTGTGCTCATCATATCCGTAGTTGCTATTCTCATAGCCTCCAACCCGAATTCGGGCACTATCATGGACCTTGTTGAAAATGCCTGGGGCATCTTCGGCGCAGCGTTCAGCCCCGCAATTCTTCTTTCGCTCTTCTGGAAGAGATTTAACTTCCAGGGCGCTCTTGCCGGCATTGTTGCAGGCGCTGCAACGGATATTCTCTGGCTCATATTCCTTAAGGGCCTTGGCATATACGAGATAGTTCCCGGTTTCATAATCGGCTTTGTCGCAGCCGTCGTTGTTACCCTCATCACCAAAGCGCCGAGCGAAGAAGTTCAGCAGCTCTTTGACAGAGCCGTTAACCTTCAGGACAGCGAAGATTGATTTAAACACTCTTTTGTTACTTTCGGCTTGAATTATTACGAGACCTGTTTTATAATTAAGCAGGTCTCATTCTTTTTTACGGAGGAAACAGATTATGAAGCTTTTCGGTTTCGGCAAAAAAGAGAGCGCTGAAAATTCGTCTCCCGATTTTTTTGCGTCACTTCCGACTGATTACGATAAGGCAATATCGGGCGGCTTATCAAAATTAAAGCAAAAATATCCCGATTTTTCGGATTTTGAGTTTTGCGAAAAAGTTTCAAATATTCTTATCAGGATTTTCAGCAGCGTTGAAGATAAGGATTACAGCCCTGTAAAGCCATATATCTCCGATTATATTATCGGCGGCATTGAAAAAGAAATTCAGTATTTAAAGAGGGAAAATCTTACTCATCGCTTTGATAAGCTTTCCGTTCTTAATCGCTCGTTTTCGGGCTGCCGTATATCGGAAGAAGGGGACTTTGCCGCCGCCGATTTGACCGTCAGAATGACCGATTACGTTATTGACGGCGAGGGAAAAATCATAAGCGGCAGCAAAGCGAGCGAAAAATTCATAACTTACAGAGTTGCTCTTTCAAAAAATAAAAAGTTTTCATCATATCTTAAGGTCAGAGAAGGCGCTCAGAACTGCCCTAACTGCGGAGCGCCGGTAAACATAAATTTCAGCGCCGTTTGCGAATACTGCTCGAGCATTCTTTATACGGACGATTTTGATTGGATTATCGAAAAAATAAGCGTAAACGATAAAAAAGAAGTTACGCGATAGTTGCGCAAATGTAAATAAAAAATTAAAAAACACCTTAATATTTGACTTTTAAAAGCTTTTATGATACATTATCATTGATTTTGAATAACTTTTATTCATGGAGGATGTTACAATGAAAACTGCAAAGAAATTATTGTCAGTTCTTTTAGTCGTTCTCATGGCGTTTGGCTGCGCTTCCGTTGCGCTTGCCGACACCGAGACCGAGCCTAACGAAACCGCAGCTGAGGCAACTTCGTTTACTATAGCGGCTCCCGGCAAAGGCGTTCTTGCTACTTTTGATGACGTTGACTGGTACAAAGTAAATCTCGGCACCTCAATGGGCCTTGCTACTTTTTCTTTCACTCATGACGGAGCGGGAACCGATCAGATTTATTTCAAAGTAAGCGTATTTGATGATTCCGTTCTAACGAAAGGAGAAACTGACAAAAACAAAGTTGCGTCTTTCTCCGTTAAAGGCAATCATAAGAAGACCTCTTCTTCACCCGTTCTTATTCCCGGCGGTGACTACTACGTTAAGGTTGAAACCGGCACTGTCAGCATGACTTATGAATACCAGGTTTCCGTAAGCCTTGACGCAAACCTCAACACCGAAACCGAGGACAATAACGACAAGTCGAACGCCGATGAAATAGTAGGCACGAATAACTCAACGTCTCCCGTTTATTACGGCGCCGTTGATTATTCGTCAACTTCCGATGGAGACATTGATTTTTATAAGTTCCAGGCTCCCACCGGTTATTTCCAGATTGATTTCGCGGCTCTTGTGCCCGGCGTTAAATATACCGTATCTGCTTATTCTATTCCCGGCGTCAATTATGAACCCCAAGAGATTTGCAAATTCACCGTAACAACCGAGGATAACGGCGAAGAATTTTATTCAAGCGCCGAAGTCGGCGTAAGCGCAGGCACTTATTTCATTAAGGTAACTGCCGATAATTGCCGTCATAAGAATGAAGATGGTCATGAAGAAAATCCTTCCGTCACTTCCAACGCAAACTATAAGCTCAGAGTTTATGCGAAGTCTGATTCGAGCACCGAGGCAGAATATAATGACGTAAAAGAATACGCCACTCCGCTCACTCTCGGCAAAGCTATGTTTGCAAGCATTTCAAAGAGCAACGACATAGACTATTTCAAGCTTTCCGTTAAAGACAGCGACAGAGCTTATAAGCTCACCGTTTATGGCAGCGCTGATTCAAACCCCGATACCGCAAGCTGGAAAGTAAATATTTTAGACAGCGACGCCAATGCTATTGACGATTACAAAAACATAACCGTTGATATGTCAAAGCCTCTCGAGATTGACCTTAACACGTTCAATGCAGGCACTTATTATATCCAGGTTACCGGCAATTCCGTTTCAACCGGCAACTATGTAATTAAGACCGAGGCTTACAATTCCGGAGCAACTCCCACTCCCGACGGCAATTTCTTCCAGAGAGTATGGGCGAGAATCAAGGCTCTTCCCTGGGCTGATTTCTGGAACAATAATTTCAGAGAGCTTGTGCTTCATCTCGGCGGCGAATCCGGTCAGATCGATCTTAACGGCGACGGCAGACCCGATTTCAACACAGGCACTTTCAAGGTGCTCTACGATCTGTTCCAGCTTTCAATCGGCACGATCATCAAAATTTTTAACTAATTGATTTAACATTGCCGCATTCAGAAAAGCTAAATCTGAATGCGGCTTTTTTAGGGGGAGAAACGAAAATGTATGATTCTGAATTCAAGCCCGTTTTAAGATTTATGGTTTGCAGCGACGTTCATTATAAAGACGGTTACACCGTTGAGCGCGACAGAATGAAACACGCTATTGAGAAGTCTTATGAGCTCGCTTCAAAGGATGAATATAAAAATCTTGATGCTATTTACGTTGTCGGCGATTTTGCAAACAGAGGCACGCCCGAGCAAATGATAGCTTTTAAAAACACTCTTGACGAATGCGTTAAAGAAGGCACTTACGTTAACCTTTCCGTTGCCTCTCACGAATTCGGTCACGACGGCGTTGACGGCGCAAAGCAGAGGCTTAAGGATATATTCTCTCTTGAGCCCAATACTCATAAAGTGATTAACGGTTTTCATTTTATCAGCTTAAGCTGCTCCGCTCATTGCGATTATTATGAGCCGGAAATTGAATTTGCCGCAAACGCTTTAAAAGAAGCTGCCGAAGACGATCATAAAAAGCCAATATTCTTCTTTCAGCATCCCCATATTTCGGACACTGTTTACGGCAGCATTAACTGGGGCGACGACGCGTTGTACCCCACTCTTTGCAGCTATCCTCAGGTAATAGATTTTTCGGGCCATTCGCACGCTCCAATAAACGACCCGCGTTCCATTCACCAAAAGCATTTCACGAGCCTCGGCACCGGCACTCTCAGCTACTTTGAAAATGACGAATTTGACAAGTGGTACGGCACCTGTTTCCCGGGCAAAGAGCTTGCCGCTCAAATGCTTATAGTTGAAGCGGATGAAAACGGCAGAGTCAGAGTTTATCCTTATGACCTTATAACGGATAATTTCTTCCCCTTCGTTTGGAAAATAGATGAGCCGTGGAACCCGAAATCCTTTACTTACACCGACGAGAGATATAAAACCGACGCGGCTCCCTATTTTGAGCCGAACGCCTCCGCCGTTGTCAGCGGCATAACCGAAGACGGATTCACCGTTACTTTTGACCAGGCTGTTATCGAAAAAGAATACGTTAACGATTATAACGTTTACGTTTTAAGAGAGGACGATACCGTTGCCGCTCTCAAAAACGTTTGGAGCGAATATTATTTTTATGATATGCCCAAAAACCTTTCGGTGACCTTTGACGGGCTTAAAAAGGGAAAATACAGGGTTGAAATTTACGCGGGCTCTTTCTGGAAAACGAGGAGCAAAGAGCCTCTCAAAATTAATGAAATAATTATTTAAAATTATTGCCTTAATTTCTTGAAATCTTACTTAATATAATGTAAAATATACTCAGGATCGGCGTTAACCGCAAAACGCGCCGATTCGGAGTATATTTTTCGGAGATGCAGGTTATATGTCTATTTCACTTAATCTAAAATACGCCGGCATTGCGTCGGATAAAGATAAACTGTTGTCAATGCAGAGCGAAATCACCTCTGCAAACGAAAAGCTCAGAAACGGCACCGGCGAGGGTAACGATTATCTCGGCTGGCTCGATTTGCCCGTAAACTACGATAAAGCGGAGTTTGAGCAGATAAAGCAGAGCGCCGAAAAGATAAAGAAAGACTCCGACGTGCTGATAGTTCTCGGCATCGGCGGCTCCTATCTCGGAGCGAGAGCCGTAATTGAGTTTATTAAATCGAGCAATTACAATCTTTTGGCAAAAGACACTCCTCAGATTTATTTCGGAGGCAACACTTTAAGCTCATATTCTCTTTCCGAGCTCATTAAGCTCACCGAAGGAAAGGATTTTTCCATAAACGTTATTTCAAAATCCGGCACCACAACCGAAACCGCCGTCGCTTTCAGAGTTTTCAAAAAACTGATTGAAGATAAATACGGCAAAGAAGAAGCGGCAAAAAGAATATACGTTACGACCGATAAGAAAAAGGGCGCCTTAAAAGCACTTGCCGATAAAGAAGGGTATAAAACCTTCGTTGTGCCCGATGACGTCGGCGGCAGATATTCCGTGCTCACCGCCGTCGGCCTTCTGCCGATAGCCGCCGCGGGAATAGACGTTGACGCTCTTATGAGCGGCGCCGCTTACGCGAGAGAAAAATATGCGGGCGGCGACGTTATTGCAAACGACGCGTGCAAATATGCGGCTGCGAGAAACATTCTCTACAGAAGCGGCAAAAAAATTGAGCTCTCCGTTTCTTACGAGCCCTCAATGCTTATGTGGAACGAGTGGTTAAAGCAGCTCTTCGGCGAGAGCGAAGGCAAAGACGGCAAAGGCATTTACCCCGCATCCGTCATTTTTTCAACCGACCTTCACTCAATGGGTCAGTATATTCAGCAGGGTGAAAGGCTCATGTTTGAAACCGTGCTTTGGGTTAACGAGCCTATAGCGAACGTTACCGTGCCTTATGATGAAGAGAATGCAGACGGCTTAAACTTTGTTGCCGGCGAAAATATGCATTTTATCAACAAAAAGGCTCAGCAGGGCACGGTGCTTGCTCACACCGACGGCGACGTGCCGAACATTCTTGTCGAAATTGATAAGCAGGACGAATACAATCTCGGTCAGCTCATTTATTTTTACGAGCTTGTTTGCGCTTTGAGCGGATACGTTCTCGGAATAAATCCGTTTAATCAGCCCGGCGTTGAAAGCTATAAGAAAAATATGTTTGCTCTTTTGGGCAAACCCGGCTACGAGCAGGAAAAAGAATCTCTTGAAAACAGATTAAAATAACGGAGGAAGTTAAAAATGGTTTATTTAATTATCGGAAATAAGGGTTCAGGAAAAACAAAAAGGCTCATTTCTCTCGTAAACGAAGCGCTTGAGAGATCAAACGGCAACGTGGTTTGCGTTGAGAAAGAAAGACTGCTCACTTACAACATCAATTACAGAGCAAGGCTTGTTGAAACCGATAACTACGGTGTCAGCGGTTACGATGCCTTTTACGGCTTCCTGAGCGGAATTATCGCCGGAGACCATGACATCACCGATATTCTCGTTGACGCAACCCTTAAAATCGGCGGCAGAGATTACGCTGCTCTTGCGGAATTCTTAAAGAAGGTTTCCAAACTCAGCAAAGACGCCGACCAGGATTTCACGTTTACAATTTCCGCCGACGAAGCAGACCTTCCTTCGGAAATATTTGAATATTGCGAAAAAATCTGATTACGCCAATAAAATTATTGACAAATTGCCTTTTTAATTATATAATACTATTCGCGTGATTTTGGAGCTTTAGTATGTTTATTGATTTAGAGCCTGTTTTCAAAACCGACGGATACAGCGAGACCTTTTCTTATGATTTGGATCTCAAAGACGAATTTGTTTCGGGTATTCAGCCGTTCAGGCAGCCGGTCAATATTTCAGGCAGAGTTTACAACAGCGTGGGTATAGTTCATCTCGATGCGAGAGCAAAATTTACCCTTGACGCCGTTTGCGACAGATGCGCAGAAGAATTCAGCGAGGATTTTGATTTAGAGCTTTCTCACGTTCTCGTCCGTTTTTTAAATGACGATGAGAACGACGAGTTTATTCTTGCGGATGAGTCACAGCTTAATCTTGACGAAATCTACAGAGAAGATATTTTTCTTGCTCTGCCCTTCAAATTCCTTTGTTCCGATGATTGCAAAGGGCTTTGCCCTCAGTGCGGTAAGAATTTAAACGACGGCCCGTGCGATTGCAAAAAGCCGGGAGACCCAAGGTTTGAAATCTTACAGCAGCTTATAACAGATGATTAAGTTAATTCAGCACGTTTTTAAGGAGGTGCTTTTAGTATGGCAGTACCTAAGAGAAGAGTTTCCAAGGCAAGAAGAGATAAGAGACGCTCCAATGTTTGGAAGATGAACGCTCCTCAGCTTGAGAGATGCCCCAACTGCGGCGAATACAAAAGATCTCACAGGCTTTGCCCCGAATGCGGTTATTACAACGGCAGGAAGGTCATCACGGTAGAGGAAGACTGATAAACGGCAGGGTTTCCCTGCCTTTATTCAGTTTTCGAGCAATAGTATAAACGCTTGGAAGGGGAGAGTAAGGCTCTGCCTTTGCGCTTCAGAGAATGTCCGTCATCGGCTGAAAACGGACTGCGCAATACCGGCCCGAAGTTCGCCCCGGAGCGGCGGCAGTGAAACAGCAGTAGTTGCCGACGTTTGCCTCGTTACGGCATCAAAGCGCCCGTTTTACGGGAACGCAGGGTGGTACCGCGGATAATTTCGTCCCTCATTGCATTTGCAGTGAGGGAATTTTTTTATGAAAGGATAAATACCATGTTTGAAAAACCCGATGAATTAAGAGAAATTTTTCAAAAAAGATTAGAAACTATCGCCGCTCTCTCTGATATAGAAGAGCTCAGAATTGAATATCTCGGCAAGAAGGGTTACGTTTCGTCCCTTATGCAGGAGCTGCGCTCACTTTCTCCCGAAGATAAAAAAGCGGCAGGCCAGAGAATAAACGAAGTTAAGCAGTTTATTGAAGGCACTATCGCCGATAAGCTTGTTGAGTTAAAAGCCAAAGAGGAGCAAAAGCTCATTGACTCAGCCGAAAGCTATGATGAGTCCATGCCGTTTTCCGCCGACATCGGCTCTTATCATCCCATCACTCTTGTTAGGCGTGAGGTTGAGGATATATTCACCTCCATGGGCTTCACCGTTGAGGATTATTCCGAAATAACCGACGATTATAACTGCTTTGAGGCGCTCAATATTCCGCCTCATCATCCCGCAAGAGATATGCAGGATACTTATTATCTTTCGTCCGACCAGCTTTTAAAGACTCACACGTCTGCCGCTCAGAATACCATTCTCAGAAAATATAAGGATTCGCTTGAAAACGGCAATCCAATAAGAGCCATTTTCCCCGGCAGATGCTTCAGAAATGAAAAAATCGACGCCTGCCATGAAAATACCTTCTTCCAGATGGAAGGCATAATGGTTGATAAGGATATATCTATCTCAAACCTTATCTATTTTATGAAGACCATGCTTTCCGAGGTTTTCCAAAAGGACGTTACCGTCAGGCTCAGACCCGGCTTCTTCCCGTTCGTTGAGCCCGGCTTTGAGCTCGATATTCAGTGCCTTATCTGCGGCGGCGAAGGCTGTTCTTCCTGCAAAGACAGCGGCTGGCTTGAGCTTTGCCCCTGCGGTATGATTCACCCCAACGTGCTCACTGCAGCCGGCATTGACCCCGAAAAATACACCGGCTTCGCTTTCGGCCTCGGCATGACGAGACTTGCGATGATGCGTTACGGCATTAAAGATATAAGAGTATTTAACAGCGGCGACCTGAAGGCTTTGTCACAGTTTACGGATAAATCCTTCGTAAGGCCCGAATAATAAGTGACAGGAGGTAAAGTTCAATGCTTGTTTCAATTAACTGGATTAAAGATTACGTTGACCTCAGCGGCTTTGACATTAAAGACTTAATCAACAAGTTCACTCTTGCCACTGCCGAGGTTGAAGAAATTTATGAAAAAGGCAAAGACGTTGAAAACGTTATCGTAGGCAAAATTCTTTCGGTTGAAAAACATCCGGATTCCAAAAAGCTGCACCTTCTCAAAGTTGACGGCGGCTCCAAAGTTTACAACATCGTTTGCGGCGCTCCCAACGTTAGAGAGGGCATGAAGGTTGCTCTTGCCGCCGCTCCCGCAAGAGTGCCTGCAGGCGAAATCAACACCGTTATGCTGGCGGGTTATGAATCCGAGGGTATGTGCTGTTCTGCAAAAGAGCTCGGCATAAGCGACGACCATTCCGGCATTATTGAGCTGTTTACGGACGCAGAGTGCGGCACCGATATTAAGGATATTTATCCTATAGAAGACATTATATTTGAGGTTGACAACAAATCTCTCACCAACAGGCCCGACCTTTGGGGCCATTACGGCATCGCGAGAGAATTCGCGGCGCTCACCGGCAGAGAGCTCAAGCCTCTCAAGCTCGGCGACACTTCATATTCGGGCGATTACACCGTGCCCGTACCTTGTTTACAGATACGAAGCGCTCAAGATGGACGGCATAACCGTTAATACAAGCCCGCTCTGGATGCAGATAAGGCTTTATTACTGCGGCATGAGAGGAATAAATCTGCTTGCCGACGTAACAAATTACATTATGCTCGAGATTGGTCAGCCCACTCACGCGTTTAACGCGAATATGATTGACTCTATCGTTATTGACACGCCGAAAGAAAAAATCAAATTCACAACTCTTGACGGCAACGAGAGAGATATTGACGAAGACACTCTTCTCATCTATAACCGCGAAACTCCCGTCGCGATTGCGGGCATTATGGGCGGCCTTGAATCCGAAATTATTGAGGATACGGGCAGCGTAGTGCTTGAATCCGCGTGCTTTGACGGCATCAGCGTCAGAAAATCTTCTCAGCGCCTCGCTCACAGAACGGACGCTTCCGCAAGATATGAAAAAATGCTTGACCCCGAGCTTTGCTCCGACGCAGTGGGCAGATTTGTTGAGCTTGTCACCTCAATTGACCCCGGCGCGAAGGTTGCGTCAAATCTCAACGATCAGTATATTAAAAAGTACCCCGAAATTTCTCTCTCATTTGACAAAGCTTATGTTGACAAATACACCGGCATAGAGATAAGCGACGAGAGAATAGTCAACACTCTTACTTCTCTCGGCTTTGACGTAACTTCATCAAACGGCAATTATGAGGTTAAAGTGCCTTCATGGAGAAGAACGAAGGACGTTACCATTAAAGCCGACATAATAGAAGAAATCACCAGAATTTACGGCTATGATAACTTTAAAATCACAACCACCAAAATGCCTTTAAAGCCGGTTCCCACCGATTATTCCAAGTCGGAGGACGAGGAGATTAAGGATATACTCGTTAAGAAATATTCTCTTCACGAAGTAAATTCCTATATCTGGAACGACGGCAGAAAGCTCAAAAAGCTCGGCATTGAGGTTGAGGATAACGTTAAGGTATTAAACATTGAAAATTCCGATAACGGCGTTCTCAGAAATTCCATACTTCCCACTTTGCTCGTAATAGCAAACGAAAACAAGGATTTTGCCGATAAATACGGCGTTTTTGAAATCGGCAGGGTAGTTGACGGCACGGACGAAAACGGCAGGTGCAACGAAAGAAAGAGGCTCGGTGTTGTGCTTTACGATAAGACCGGCAGCGAGAAGGAGCTTTATTACTCCGCTCTCGATATAATCAACACCATAGTCTATGACGTTAAGCACCGCAAGGTGGAGTTCGCGAAGATTGAGCCCGAGCATTCCTGGCAGCACCCCAAAAACACCGCGTCAATAAGCGCCGGCGGAGTGCGTTTCGGAACAGTCTGCGCCCTTCATCCTTCAAATAAATTGAAGTTTGACAAAACGGCGTCGGCAGTTTGCTTTGAGATTGATATGACTCTCTTTAACTCGGTGAATGCTCAGCCCATAGAGTTTGTTGAGAAGAGCGAAATGCAGTCCATTTATTATGACCTTTCGCTCATAGTGCCCGAATCGGTAAGATTCTCCGATATTGAGCAATGCTGGCTTAAAGAAGGCTTTAAAGAGCTCGAAAGCTACAAGGTTATTGACACGTTTGAAAAGCTCGGCATAAAGAGCATTACCGTAAGATTTAATTTCGTTGACATGCAGAGAACTCTTGAAATGAGCGAAGTGCAGGTCATGATAGATAAAATCCTCAATAATCTTAAGCAAATCGGCGTAATTCTGAAGGCCTGATTACTTATAACTTAAGAAAAGTCTAATTTTTCAAAAAACTATTGTATTATTTTGCGTTTGGGTATATAATCGAAATGTAATTTAAAGAGCTTGGAGGCGATATGATGACTGATAAAACAATAAAATTTTCAATCAAAGACGAAAATGAAATCGAAATGAAAAAGACTTTGCAGACTGTGTATGAGGCTCTTAACGAAAAGGGATATAATTCCATCAGTCAGATTGTCGGCTATATCCTTTCAGAGGACCCAACCTACATTACAACTCATAACAACGCAAGAAGTCTTGTTCGCAAGCTTGACAGAGACGAGCTTCTCAGAGCGATGGTTGAAAATTACCTGGACGTAAAATAACAGTATTGGAGTTTAAAAATGTCTGAAGAAATATTGATGTATAAGGGCAGGCCGCTTGTTCGCAACGGCAATTTCATCTATTACGGATATATGGATGAGCCTGTTGTGATAGTGATGCAGATTTTAACGACAACCGAGTTAAACGGCGAAGAGGTTGCCGATAAAATCAAGCTTCAGCTTTTCAGAACCGACCCGACCATTACCAAAGCAAAAGACAAGGTCATTAAGCAGGCTGAACGCACCGGCTTATATGACGCTTTGGACGTTGGCAACGTTTGGCTTGAAAGAGAGCTTAAGTCTTCAAAAAAGTAAGCTCGGCAATAAAACAGCATATAAACGGCAAACAGGGCGCAGAAATTAAATCTGCGCCCTGTAATTTTTGCTTATTTCAGACGGGACTGCACTCGTCGGTGACAATTTGAGCCCTGTTATTTTCAAAGGTTAAAAATCCGCTGCCGGTTTTATAGCAAAGCTGTTCGTCGTCTTTTCCTGTTTTTATGGTTATGATTCCTTCTGAAACAGCCGCGGCGGTATTCGCGTGATTTGCCTTTATGCCGTATAGCCCGTCTTCAACGGGGATAATCAGCGACGAGCATTTTCCGCTGTATATTAAGCCGTTTTCAGAAATAATCGTCAGCTCAAAATCCATTTACTCACCGGCTTTCATTCTTTCGGCTTTTTCATAAGCCTCTTCAATCGTGCCCACGTTAAAGAACGCCGACTCCGGCAAATCATCGCACTTGCCGTCGATTATCTGAGCAAAGCCCTTAACGGTGTCTTCAATAGGCACGTATTTGCCTTCTATGCCGGTGAATTTCTCGGCAACGAACATAGGCTGAGAAAGAAATCTCTGAACCTTTCTTGCTCTCATAACCGTCAGCTTGTCTTCATCGTCAAGCTCGTCGAGGCCGAGCATGGCGATTATGTCTTTGAGCTCATTATATTTCTGCAGCATCTCCTGCACCTTGACAGCGACTCTGTAATGCTCTTCGCCGACGATGTTTTCTTCAAGTATTCTTGATGACGATTCGAGAGGATCTATCGCGGGGTAAATACCTTCCTCGGCAATTTTTCTTGATAGAACTGTCGTTGCGTCAAGGTGAGAGAAGGTGGTGGCGGGAGCAGGGTCCGTTAGGTCGTCCGCAGGCACGTAAATTGCCTGCACGGAAGTTATGGAGCCGTTTTTGGTTGAGGTAATTCTTTCCTGCAAATCGCCCATTTCGGATGCGAGAGTGGGCTGATAACCAACCGCGGAGGGCATTCTGCCGAGGAGGGTGGACACCTCCGAGCCTGCCTGCACGAATCTGAAAATATTGTCAATAAACAGCAGAACGTCTCTGTGCTCGGCGTCTCTGAAATATTCAGCCATGGTAAGACCCGAAAGAGCAACTCTCATTCTTACTCCCGGCACTTCGTTCATCTGGCCGAAAACGAGAGCCGTTTTATCAAGTACTCCGCTTTCTTTCATTTCGCGCCAAAGGTCGTTGCCTTCGCGGCTGCGTTCGCCAACGCCCGTAAATATGGAATAACCTCCGTGACGGGTAGCTATGTTATGAATTAGCTCTTGAATGAGCACCGTTTTGCCGACTCCCGCGCCGCCGAAAAGGCCGATTTTACCGCCTTTTTCATAGGGCTCAAGAAGATCAATGGCTTTTATTCCCGTTTCAAGTATCTCAACCGAAGGATTTTGCTCCGAGAAAAGGGGAGGCTGTCTGTGTATGCTCCACCTTTCGACCTTCTTGTTGTTTACCTTTGAGCCGCCGTCTATCGGCTCTCCGAGCACGTTAAACAGCCTGCCGAGAGTTTTTTTGCCCACAGGCACCGTAACGGGTGAGCCCGTTGCTTCAACAGTCAAGTTTCTTGAAAGCCCGCTGCTCTCTGTCAACATAATGCAGCGCACTTTGTTGCCGCCTATGTGCTGAGCGACCTCCATATATTTCTTTTTACCTTCTATTTCAACGGTCAGAGCTTCATTGATTTTCGGAATCTGACCCTCTGAAAATAATACGTCTACTACAGAGCCGTTTATCTGCACAATTTTTCCGTTCATAGGCTCTTCCTTTCTCCGGAAAATTCGGTTATTTCCTGAGTGATAGAGTTTTGCCTCGAGTGATTATACTGAAGATTAAGTTCGTCGAGCATGTCGCCGGCGTTGCTGTTAGCAGAGTCCATGGCAACCATTCTTGCGCTTTGCTCGCTGAATACGCTTTGCAAAATTACGCTGTGAAACACGCTGTCAACGTAAAGCGGCACAATGTTTCCGATAAGCGTTTCTTTGTCGGGTATAAATTCAAAATCATCGGTTTTTGCTTTATTATCCGGCTTTAACTCAAGAGGCAAAATTTGCTTTATTTCAACACCGGTTCTTATTCCGTCTTTGGTGCCAGTATAAACGATATTAAGAGACCCGATTTCATTTTTTAAAAATAAATCGCAGAAATAATCGGAAAGAGACTTCGTTTTTTGAGCCGACAAATCGGTATAATCTTCTTCAAAATACTTTTCGATTTTTACCTTTTTGTTTTCAAAATAAGTTTTGCCTTTTTCGCCGATAACGTAAATGAGCGAATCGGGGTTTTCCGATAAAAACTCGTCCGCCTTTCTCAGCGCGCTTTTGTTATAGTCGCCGGCAAGCCCTTTGTCCGACGTAATAACAAGGCACGCTTTTTTATCGCTGCCGTTAGATATAAAGCGGCAGTTATCTGCGTTTAACGAGTCGGAAAGAGACGTTATCTGCGTTTCCACGGCTTGACAGTATCCGCTGAATTGCTGAAAGCTTTCTTTTGCTTTTCTGTATTTTGCGGACGCTATGAGATACATCGCTTTAGTTACCTTTTGCGTGTCTTCTATTCGCTTTATTCTGCTTTTTATTTCGCTGATATCAGTCATTTCTGTTCACCACTGAGGCGGCTGTTTCGATTATCTGCTTTTTCATTTCGGCAGTGAGCTCTCCGTCTTCGTCAATAGCTCTGCAAACGGAGGATAATTCCTTCTCCGCCTCTTCGCAAACCTCATCTATAATTGCAGGCACGTTTTGAGGGTCAATGCCGTCATAGCAGTGAGCGAGAGCCGAAACAAGGATTATCACTATGCTGTGCCTCGGATACGGATGATACTGCTTCTGGTTAAGAATTTTCATAAGTATCTTGCCGTAATCGAGCTGCCTTTTTGTCGATTCGTCAAGGCTGCCGGCGAACTGATTGAACGCCGCCATTTCTCTGTACTGAGCAAGGTCTATCCTTAAATTGCCGCTTGATTTCTTAACTGATTTAGCCTGTGCGCTGCCGCCGACTCTCGAAACCGAAAGACCGACGTTTACGGCAGGCCTCTGACCGCTGTAAAACAGGTCGCTTTCAAGATAAATCTGACCGTCCGTAATTGAAATTACGTTGGTCGGTATGTAAGCGGAAACGTCGCCGGACTGCGTTTCAACTATGGGCAGCGCGGTTATGCTGCCGCCGCCCTTGCCGATTGACATGTGAGCGGACCTTTCCAAAAGCCTTGAGTGAAGATAAAATATGTCGCCCGGATAAGCCTCTCTGCCCGGCGTTCTTTCAAGAAGCAGGCTGAGAGTTCTGTAAGCTACGGCGTGCTTTGACAAATCGTCATAGATTATCAGCACGTCGTGGCCGAGATTCATAAAATACTCCGCAAGGCTGCAGCCGGAATAAGGGGCTATGTATTGCAGGGGAGCGGGGTCCGAAGCGGTTGAGGCAATGACAGTGGTGTAACTCATGGCGCCGAATTTATCGAGCGTATTCACGATGTTTGCAACCGAGCTTGCCTTTTGACCTATAGCGACGTAAATGCAGATAACGCCTTTGCCGTTTTGATTTATAATCGTGTCAAGGGCTATCGCTGTTTTGCCCGTCTGCCTGTCGCCGATTATAAGCTCTCTCTGCCCTCTGCCTATTGGGAACATCGCGTCTATTGCGAGAATTCCCGTTTCAAGAGGGGAGTTAACGGGCTGTCTGTCAATAATGCTCGGAGCGTGATGCTCAATAGGGTAATAAGTTTCGGTCTTAATAGCCGGGCCGTTATCCAAAGGATTGCCGAGAGAGTCGATTACTCTGCCGATAAATTCCTCGCCCACGGGCATACCTGCCGCCTTATTGGTTCTTGAAACTCTGCACCCTTGGGTAACGATTTGCTCCTGGTCAAAAAGAATGCATCCGATTTCATTTTCTCTGAGGTCTTGCACAAGGCCTTTGACTCCGTTTTCAAAGAGGAGTATTTCGCCGTATTCGGCGCTTTCAAGGCCGCTGACGGTAGCTATATCGTCGCCGACCTTCGTGACAGTGCCGATTTCTTCTTTTACGGCGTCGGGTTTCCAATTGATAACCGCATCCTTCAGCAGAGGGGCGTAGTTTTCTTCGCTTTTAAGAGAGCTGATGAAATTTTTAAGCTGCCTTAATCTGCCCTCGTTAGTCCAGTCGTAAATTTCGTCGCCGACAATCAGCTTAAAGCCGTCTTTAATGCCGGAGTCTTCAACAAAATCATAGCCGTCGACGTTGTGTTTGCTCTTTAAGAACTTAACAAAACGCTCGGCTTGCTCGGGAGAGGGCATTTTATCCGCATATAAAATTGCTTTGTTTTCAGTAGTTTCCATGCTTATTCATTCTCTTCCGATTCGGGTATGTCAACAGAGTCAAGAAAGCTCTCGTAAGATTCGAGAGTGCCCTCCATAACGATTTTTTCGGCGGCTTGCTCCGCAAGGTCGCGTATTTCCTTGTTGGCGGAAGACAGTATCGCTTTCTTTTCTTTGTTAGCCCTCGTTTTTGCCTGGAGTATAATGGAATTTGCTTCCTGTTTTGCGTTGGTGATTATTTTTTCGGATTTTTTAGAGGCTTCGTCCGCGGCAGATTCTTTCATCTTTTCGATTTCTTCGTCCGCTTTTGCCATTTTAGCCTCATATTCATCCTTTATTTTATTGGCTTCTTCAAGCATTCCGCCCGATTTTGCTTCCATTTCTTTAAAATAATCCGCTCTTTTGCTGTTGAATTTTTTAATCGGTTTATACAAAAGGAAATACAGAGCAAAAAACAGGATGGTGAAGTTCAGCATGTGAAGAAGCACTTGCTGTAAATCAATATTCAAAGGCATAAGGTATTCTCCTTATCAAAGCACGAAAATAATGAGAATTGCAACTATAAGAGCGTAAATGATTGCCGTCTCAATAAAGACGAGGCCGAGCATGGTGTTCGTTCTGATGTCGCCGGAAGCTTCGGGCTGGCGCGATATACCGTTTGAAGCGGATTTAACGGCTATGCTCATGCCTATTGCGCCTGCGCTGCTTGCGAGCGCAACAAGAACCGCCGCAGCGAAAGCCTTTGATTTTGTAACGGAAGAATCGTTTTGCTCTTCGGCCTGTTCAGCCGCTTCGGCGCTTACGGTTTCCGATGCTTCTTTGCTCTCATTTGCCGCAAATGCGGGCACTGCGAGCGCCGAAAGAATTATGATAAGCGAGATAACCGAAAAAATAATTTTGATTTTTCTATTCATTGATTTTTCCTCTTTTCTTTGTTTTTTGCTTTTTGGGTTTTCTTTCGCTCGATTCACCGTAGAATATCGAAACGAGAGTTATCAGAACGTATGCCTGAATAAAAGCGTGAAGCAGCGTGAAAAGTATGCCCACGATTATGGGTAAGAGTATGCTCGTTAACTGATAGTAATAAACGAGCTCGGTTACGAGCGCGCCGGAAAGCAGAGCTCCGAATAATCTGAAGCTCATTGAAATGGGCAATGAAAAATCTTTTAAAGCGTTCAGCATCCCTTTAGGTCCTGCGTTAATAAGACCGCCGAAAAGAATTACGCCGTAAGACAAAACGCCCATTGCGATCGCGCCGTTAATATCGGAAAGGGGAGCGGGCAAAATAACGTGTGAGCCGGTCGTCGTTATAGCCTGAAGCCCGAGCAGCTCAAACAGAGTGCTTATGAAAATATATATGCCCGCCACGAAAATATATCCGCCGATGAAATAAGATTTATGCGGGCTGTTTTCTTCCGATATACTGCTGAAAAGCCCCACTGTTTTTTCAAGCCCGTATTGAAATTTACCCGGCACAAGAGTAAATTTCGGTATTACGAAAATCCTTACTATCAGCGCGAATATTATCAGCGCGCCGGAAACAATAAAAGCGGATATAAGCCCGGGATTTACTTCGATAACGCCGAATAAGTTAATTTTATTATTTTCGTGCAGCACGGCGTCTCGCATAACTTCTTTTATCGTTTCTTCATTGGCAGCTTTGCCGTTTGTTAAGACAATTCCTATAATCAGCAAAGCTACAATTGCAAAGAAAATTGTAAGGCTTACAATTTTTCGCTTTTTACTCAACCAAATTTCACTCCTTTCGATGAAATTTGCTTTTGCAATTTATATTATAATGCTCCGGTATCTCTTAATGGAGATACCGGAGAAATGCCGCAGAATTTAAATATTTGATTTATCAGAACATGAAGAGATTAAGTATGAATAATCTTTCTCTGATAAGGCTCGCCAGGTGCGCGAAGAACGACAGAATTGACTCAAACAGATTGAAAGAACCCGATGAATCGCCTCCGAAATAAAGGTTAAAGTATACTTCGTCGGAGTCTATCGCAACTTCGCTGCCGTCTGCGTAAACCATTTTATACTCTTCGTTTTCGCATACTTCGCAAACTCTCTTGTAAAGCCCGGGGCGATCCTCGGAGATTTCAATTTCTTCAGTCCATTCGCCGTAGGTGTGATAACCGGGAGCGGGGATGGGAGTGTTAATTGATTTGCCGCAGATTTCGCATGAAATTCTCGTGTAACCGTCGGTTTCGCAAACCGGGTCAACGGTTACCGGCTCGCCGTACTTGTGCTCGGTAAGCAAAACAACGTCAACAGGAACGTTGCCGTACTGATCGGATTCGTCAAGATCTTTCCATTCGCCGTTTTGAAGCATGAAGCTCTCGCCTTCGCGGTCATTTGTTGCTTCGAATGATTCAAACTCAAGCAAATAATAATCGTCGAAAGAAACAACTACCCAGAAGGACTGCCCTTCTTCAATTTGATAAGGCTCGGGTATATCGACAAAGTGATATCCGAAATAATCGGAATGAGTTTCTGTTTTAGCGAGAAGCTCGCCGCTGTCGGGAACTTTATCTCCGTTATCCTCATAAAGGCTGAGCGTTACAACCATGTTTTCGTAGCCGAAGTAGGCGAATTTCGTAATGTCGCCGCTGTGACGGGCTGTGAAATAATTTGCGCACTTATTGACTCCGTCGGGAGTATTGGTATAAGACGTCATTCCGTTATACGAATATCTGTCGGTGCATTCGTCGTTAAGATAAACGGAAAGTCCGCCGATGCTGTCAATGCTGCTGTAGTTGTAGGGAAGCCAGAAATAACCGTTATCTCCCCATTCTTCGCCCCAGCTGTTTTTGCAAAGCCATGCTCCCTTTCTGGGCATAATAATTGATGAGCCGAAGCCTTCTGCCTTGAAGTTATCGTCCCAGCCGACTATGGTCACAAGATGATTGGGAAGCCCGAACAGGCTGAAAGTGTAGGCGGTAGTATTGCCGCCGTTTGAGTAGTATTTGTCAGAGTAATAACCCACGAAAGCCGCGCCGTGCTCCTTGACCCATTTCTTAACGTTAGTTGTGTCATAGGAATCAAAAAGAACAACTTCGTCAACTCTCACGTTGCAGCCGGTGCTGTATTTGGAAGCCTCGGCAAAGCTGTCTGCGTTATCGGAATAAAGCAGCTCGGTGGGGAAGTCTTTTTCATAAGCGATTGCGGTATCGGTTTTGAGAGAAGAAAGATACTCCGCCGCGTAAAGACCGGCATCGTAATCTACATAGCCTTCAAAAGCATCCAATCCGTCGCCGAAATAACCGGAGGATTCATCCGAGCAGTAGCTGTACAAGGAGCTCCAGTAAAAGAACACTTCGGAAAAATCCGTGTCGTCTTTAGTGCCGTAGCCTTTCTTGATGTAATCGCTTTCAATGCAGCTTACACAGGCGTATGCGGCGCAAATCGAAGATATATCCTGATCCTTTACGCTCGTTACGTAGCCTTCATCAACCGAGCTGTAGCTTGAAGGCAAATTGTTTTCCGCAAACGCGACAGTAAGTATTGAAAAGCTCATCAGTATCGCCAAAGCGATTGATAACGTTTTTTTCATAAAAACCTCACTCGTTTATTAAAGATTGCTTAAAGTTTCCATTACGTAATTGCCGAATTCTTCGCAGGTGCATCCGTCGCTTCTGCCGGTTATGCCGATTTTCTTTTCTTCATACATGCAGATGTCGAGCGCTCTCTCAAGCTTATCTGCCTGTTCCTGCTTGCCGATATGAGAGAGAAGCATTACGGAAGCTCTGAGCATTGAGCAGGGATCTGCGTATTGACCTCTGCCTTCCTTTATCATTCTCGGAGCGGAGCCGTGGATAGCCTCAAACATAGCGTATTTCTTGCCTATGTTTGCGCTGCCCGCCGTGCCCACGCCGCCCATGAATTCGGCTGCTTCATCGGTGATTATGTCGCCGTAAAGGTTGGGAAGAACGAACACCTTGAAATCGGTTCTTCTCTTTTTGTCAATGAGCTTTGCGGTGGTGATGTCAATATACCATTCGTCCGTTGTGATTTCGGGGTAATCCTTGCCTATGTTTTTGGCGATGTTGAGGAACTTGCCGTCGGTAGTCTTAATAATGTTTGCTTTCTGAATAATCGAAACTCTGTCTTTCTTATTCTTTCTCGCGTATTCGTAAGCGAGCTTCGCAATTCTTTCGGAGCCTTCGGTGGTGGTCACTACAAAGTCCATCGCAAGGTCATCGGTAACGTTGATGCCCTTTGAACCCACTGCGTAAGCGCCCTCGGTGTTTTCGCGGAAGAAGGTCCAGTCAATTCCTTCTTCGGGCACCTTAACGGGTCTTACGTTTGCAAAAAGGTCAAGAGCCTTGCGCATCGCAACGTTTGCGCTCTCAATGTTGGGCCAGGGGTCGCCCGCCTGAGGGGTGGTGGTGGGCCCTTTGAGAATAACGTGGCACTGCTTAAGCTGCTCCATAACGTCATCGGGTATCGCTTTGTTGGCTTTTACTCTGTTTTCAATAGTGAGGCCGTCGATGGTCTTAAAAACAACCTTGCCCGCTTCAACTTCATCTTTCAGCAAAAACGCAAGCACTCTTGCGGATTCGTTTGTGATGATGGGGCCGATGCCGTCGCCGCCGCAAACGCCTATGATGATTCGGTCAAGCGAAGAATAATCAATAAAATCTCCCTGCGCCTTTATTCTTTCGCTTCTTTCGTCCTGTTCCTTAATGAGCTGTATGAATTTTTCGGCAGCTTCATTGATTTGTTTATCAGTCATTTACTAAAACCTCACTTGGAATTATTTTTTGTGTAATTGAGCAGTCCGCCGGCAAGGATCATAGCCTTCTGCCTGTCGGAATAATCGTAATTAAGCTCGTATTCTTCGCCCTTGGTCTTGTTGGTGAGATAAACCTTGTCGCCGTTAATTATCTTGTTTCTCACGTCAATAAGAGCAAGCTCGTCGCCCGTGTCAATCTTATCATAATCGTCGGGATTTGCGAAAGTGTAAGGCATAATGCCGGCGTTAATAAGATTGGCAAGGTGGATTCTCGCAAAGGATTTTGTTATAACCGCCTTTATGCCGAGATAAAGGGGCACGAGAGCCGCATGCTCTCTCGATGAGCCCTGGCCGTAATTTGAGCCGCCGATAATAATTCCGCTGCCTGCCTGTTTGCAGTGCTCTGCGAATTTTTCATCGCACTGTCTGAAGCAGAAGTTTGAAAGATAGGGGATGTTTGAACGGTAGGGGAGTATCTTTGCGCCGGCGGGCATAATGTGGTCGGTGGTGATATTGTCGCCGACCTTGAGCACCGCTTTCGCCTCGATGCTTTCGGGAAGATCCGTGCTTGAGGGGAAGGGCTTAATATTGGGGCCGTAAATTATCTCAACCTTGTCCGCGTCTTCTTTGCTGGCGGGCTTTATTATCATATTGTCGTTAATGAGGAATTTTGAGGGGAACGTTATTGAAGGCATTTCGCCGAGAGTGCGGGGGTCGGTGAGCACTCCGGTGAGAGCGGAAGCCGCCGCAACCTCGGGGCTTACTAGGTAAATGCCTGCGTCGGCAGTGCCGGATCTTCCTTCAAAGTTTCTGTTAAACGTTCTGAGCGATATGCCTGCGGAATTCGGCGATTGACCCATGCCTATGCAGGGGCCGCAGGCGCATTCAAGCAGCCTTGCGCCGGATGAAAGAATATCGGAAAGTGCGCCGTTTAAGGAGAGCATATTGAGCACCTGCATGGAGCCCGGCGATATTGTAAGGCTTACGCCCGGCGCAATCTTTTTGCCCTTGAGAATGGCGGCAACCTTCATCATATCGGCAAGAGAGGAGTTTGTGCAGGAGCCAATACAAACCTGGTTAACTTTGATTTTACCTATTTCTTCAACAGTTTTCACCCTGTCTGGCATGTGAGGCATGGCGGCAAGAGGAACGAGGGATGAAAGGTCAATGTCGATTATTTCGTCATACTGAGCGTCGTCGTCGCTCTTAAGCTCTATCCAGTCTTCTTCTCTGCCCTGAGCGGCAAGGAATTGCTTTGTGATTTCGTCCGACGGGAAAACGGAAGTGGTTGCGCCGAGCTCTGCGCCCATGTTGGTGATGGTGGCTCTTTCGGGCACGGAAAGAGTTTTAACTCCTTCTCCGCCGTATTCGATTATTTTGCCCACTCCGCCCTTAACGCTCATTATTCTGAGCACTTCGAGAATAACGTCTTTGGCGCTCACCCACGGCGAGAGCTTGCCCGAAAGACGAACGAGAGTCATCTTGGGCATCGTGGTGTAATAAGTGCCGCCGCCCATAGCTACCGCAACGTCAAGGCCGCCCGCGCCGATTGCGAGCATACCAATGCCGCCGCCGGTGGGAGTGTGAGAATCGGAGCCGATAAGAGTTTTGCCGGGCTTTCCGAATCTTTCAAGATGCACCTGATGGCAAATGCCGTTGCCGGGTCTTGAATAAAGCAAGCCTCTTTTTTCTGCGACGGACTGAATAAATCTGTGGTCGTCGGCGTTTTCAAAGCCTGTTTGAAGCGTGTTGTGATCTATGTAAGCGACGGACAGCTCGGTTTTGACCCTGTCAATGCCCATTGCTTCAAATTCAAGATAAGCCATCGTGCCGGTGGCGTCCTGAGTAAGCGTCTGATCGATTTTGATACCGATTTCGGTGCCCGGTATCATTTCTCCTTCAAGCAAGTGTTCTTTAATGAGCTTTTGTCCTATGGTATAACCCATTAATTCATCCCCCTATAAGATAATTATCTAAATTATAGTATCATAGGCACTCTTTGTCAATGTGTAAAGTGCAACAAAATGCTTAAAATGTGATAATAAAGTTAAGCTGACGCAATAAGGGAAAATGAGTTTTCCTCTTTAATGCGTCAGCAAAACGTTATCAATAAACTCTCGATGAATACAGCTCGCTGTAAAAACCCTTTGCCGCTATCAGCTCGTCATGCGTTCCCTGCTCAATTACGTCGCCGTCTTTCATAACGAGTATCAAATCGGAATTTTTAACGGTTGACAGCCTGTGAGCGACTATAAAAGAGGTCTTTCCGACCGTCAGCGATTTTACGGCGCTGCGGATTTTGATTTCGGTTACGGTATCTATCGAAGACGTCGCTTCGTCAAGAATTACGATATCCGGCATACAGAGAAACAGCCTTGAAAGGCAGAGAAGCTGTTTTTGACCCTGCGAAAGCCCGCCCGTATCATCGGAAATAACCGTGTCATATCCCTTAGGCAGCTTTCTGATGAAAGAGTCCGCATTGGCGGTTTTAGCGGCGCTTATAATTTCGGAAAGCGACGCTCCGGGCTTTCCTATCGCGATATTTTCTCTGACAGTCGCCGTTTTGATCCAAGTTTCCTGAAGCATCATTCCGCAAACGCTTCTGAGCGACGATCTCGTTATGTCACGGGTGTCGTTTCCGTCAACCGATATTTTGCCGTTATCAACGTCATAAAACCTCATCAGCAGGTTTATTACCGTTGTTTTTCCGCATCCTGTCGGGCCGACTATTGCCGCCTGCATGCCTTCTTTTACGCTGAAATTAAGGTTTTCAATGAGCTTCGAGCTTTTGTCATAAGAAAACGTTATGTCGCTGAATTCAACGTTTCCCCGTGAGCTTTTTATTTCGATTGAATTTGGTTTATCGGGCTTTTCGGCGGGAGATTCTATCAGCTCAAAAAGTCTTTCAGCGCAGGCGAGGGCGTTCTGAAACTCTGCGATAACGCCGGATATTTCGTTAAACGGCTTCGCGTATTGACCCGAATATGAGAGAAAAATCGTTAAGCCGCCGACTGTCATTGAGCCGCCGAGACAAAGCAGAGCGCCGAAAAACGCGACCGCTGCGTAAATTATGTTATTTACAAACCTTGTTGAAGGATTTGTTAAAGAAGAATAAAAAACCGCTTTTAAAGATTTATCGGCGTATGAATTGTTAATTTCTTTGAATTTTTCGCTGAATTCCTTTTCGGCGCCGTATGCGGTGATAACCTTTCTGTTTGTAACCGCTTCGTCTATGAGATGGGTCTGCCTTCCTCTTTCTTCGCTCTGCGCTTTAAACATAGAATGAGTTCTGCCCGCGATAAACTTTGCTATAAGCAGCGAAAGGGGAGTTAATAAAACGACCGCAGGGGTGATTTTCGCGCTTATTTTAAGCATCAGCACGAGAGTAACGACAATGGTCAGTATTCCGTTAAATAGCTGTGAAAAGCCCATTATCAGCCCGTCTGAAAGCTGGTCGGCGTCGGAAATTACCCGGCTCACCGTATCGCCCGCCGTCATTTTATCAACGCTTGAAACAGGCAAAACGCAAATTTTCTCAATGGCTTTGTTTCTTAAATCTCTGACTGCTCCGAAAGCGATTTTATTGTTGACCGCGTTCGCGATCCATTGCAATACGGCAGCCGATAAAGCGAGAATAACGATTTCGGCGAGAGTTTTTAAAAGATAGTTTCTCTTTTCGCCGTCTGAGTAAATTATAAGGTCTATAGCTCTGCCTGCGAGCACGGGAATATAAAGCCCTATGAAAACGCAGATGGCTGAGAGCAAAACAGCGCATATCAATGCGATTTTGTATTTGCCGAGAGAGCCGATAACTTTTTTAATGGTTTTATTTTTCATTATCCGGCCTCCTCTTCAAACTGAGTTAAATGTATTTGCCTGTAGGATTCGTTTGATTTGAGAAGCTCGGAATGAGTTCCGACAAAGGCTTTTCCGCTTTCGAGAAAAATAATTTTATCGCAGCCGAGTATTGACCCCGTCCTTTGTGAAACTATGAAGAGAGCGGAGTTCGTTTTCTTTTTTATTTCGGCTCTGACAGACGCTTCCGTAAGATAATCGAGAGCGCTGAACGAATCGTCAAGAACGAGTATTTCGGGGTTTCTCAGAAGCGCTCTTGCGATTGAAAGCCTCTGCCGCTGACCGCCCGAAAAATTCCTGCCTCCCTGTTCGCACACGCAGTTAAGACCGCCTTCTTTTTCGTTTACAAAGTCGAGCGCTTCGGCGCATTTTAAAGAGTCGATTATCCTTTCATCGGAAACGTTTTCAAGTCCTATCGTGAGATTTTCTTTTACGCTCAATGAGAACAGAGATGGCTTTTGTTCGGCGACGGATACAAGCTTTGAAAGCTCTTCTTTTCCGAGAGAAAGAACGTTTTTATTTTCTATGAATATTTCGCCGCTTTCGGGCTGATAATATCCTGCCAAAAGCCCGATTAAAGTTGTTTTGCCGGAGCCCGTAGAGCCGATTATTCCGATTTTTTCGCCTTTATTTACAGTGAATGAAACATTGTCGAGAACGGGCTCAGAGCCTTCGTTATAAGCGAACGTTACGTTTCTGAATTCTATATAGTTATCGCTTTCGGGATTCTCGATTTCACGCTCTTTTTCGGGCTCGATTTTAAGTATTTCTTCAATTCTTCCTGCGCTTGCCGCGGCTTTTGAAACAGTAACTATAAGATTGGCGGATTTCAGCAGCTCAACGAGAATTTGCGACATATAATTGTAAAGAGCGACTACCGCTCCCGCCGTTATATAGCCCGAGCCTACTCTTATTGCTCCCACGTAAATCAGCGCCGCGATCGCTATGTTTACGATCACACCGGTAACGGGGTTCATAAGCGCCGATATTTTGCCCACAAAAAGCTGCATAGAAGTGAGCGAGCGGTTGATATCTTTAAATTCGTCTTCTATATCGTTTTCAATATTGAAAGCTCTTATAACCCTTGCGCCGGTCACGCTTTCTCTGACGCTTACAAGCAGCTTGTCAAGCCGATAACGAACTTTTGAATAAAGAGGAATCGAAAAGAACATAATGAGAAAAACGGCAAGGCAGAGCAGGGGAACGCAAACGGCAAAAACGAGAGATGATTTGCCGTCAACCCTGTAAGCCATAATGCACGCGCCGATAACAACAATAGGCGAGCGCAGAAGCAGCCTTAAAGTGAGGTTAATTCCGTTTTGCACGCTGTCCATATCCGCTGTGAGCCTTGTTATGAGAGTAGGCCCGCCGATTTCGTCAAGCTGCGAAAACGAGAGGCTCTGCGTTTTGTCAAAGAGCGACTGCTTAACTTTGCTTACGGTGGTAACGGCGGCTTTTGCGGCAAAATACTGCGCCGAAACAGCAAAAATCAGCCCTGCCGCGGCTATAATAACAAGCCGCGCGCAAAGCTCGGTTACAGAGCTTCTGTCGCCACCGATAATGCCTTTGTCAATAAGCTCGGCAACTATGAGAGGCACAATAAGCTCAAGCGCCGCTTCAAGCATTTTGAATAAGGGCGCCAAAATATATAAGGCTCTGCTGCCTTTTGAAAATTTCAAAACCGTTTTCATTCTTAATAATTCCAATTAAAATTTGATTTGTTTTCATTATAAGTAACGTTGATTTTTTTGTCAACCGCGCCGAAACATTATTTAATGAATTGTAAAATAAAAGTAAAAAATGCTCGCCGCTATTGTAATTTCACCCAAAACAATCTATAATCAATATGAAACGTATTCCGGAGGAGTATATATGAAAAAGATTATTTCAATTATTCTTGCCGTTATTCTCGTATTGGCTTGCGGAATAGGCATAGGCTATCTGCTTTTCGGCTTTGATAAGGACAGTAAGCTTGAAACTTACGATCGGGAAATATCGGCTGTTTTTCACGACGTGGGTCTCGGAGACGCCCGATTTGAAAGCATAGATAAATATCCCGACAGGTGGGGCAAAGCTCTTACCTCAAATTACGGAATGAGCGAAGAGAAGAAAAACAGCCTTCTCAATGAGCCTGAAAACTGGCTTGCTTTCACTCTGTTTATTGACATTACCAATCCCAACGACGTTGAAATTCTCGTCGGCGATATGAAAATACCCGATAACGGCAAAAACGGATATTATTTTCAGTCCGTGCTTGACAGTCAGCAGGTTATCCACAAAAACGTGACCACGCAGATTGCGGTTACGTTCTTCGTTGACGATAACGAGCCTTCGCTCGAAGAAGTTACCGAGGTCGTAAAAGGCCTTGAAATGTACATAAAATATATTCCGATGCCCGAAGATATTGAAGCGGAGATACCGGAAGAGGATTATCAGATTGCAAAGGTCGTAGTCGAATGAGCTTTTTCTCAAGAAACAAGCCCGCCGCCGGGCCTCCGGAATTTATAATTGCGGGTCTCGGCAATCCGGGTAAAAAATACGAAACGTCAAGGCACAATTCGGGCTTTATGTTTATTGACCTTTTTGCCGATAAATATTCGCTTAAAGTCAATAAGCTCAAATTCAAGGCTCTTACTGAAACTGCCGATATCAACGGCCGCAAATGCCTTGTTATGAAGCCGCAGACTTTTATGAACAACAGCGGCGAAAGCATCAGAGAAGCCGCTTCGTTTTACAAAATTCCGCCCGAAAACGTAATTATCATTTTTGACGATATTTCAATGCCGTGCGGCAGCCTCAGAATAAGGCGAAAGGGGAGCGACGGCGGCCATAACGGAATTAAAAGCATTATTTATCATCTGAATTCCGATAATTTCCCCAGAGTTAAAATCGGTATCGGCCAAAAGCCGAATGAAGATTATGATTTGGCCGATTGGGTGCTTTCTTCTTTCAGCTCGTCCGATATTAAGCTCGTCAGAGAAGCCGCCTCAAATGCCGTTGAAGCGGTTGAAATGATAATTGACGGCAAAATCGACGAAGCGATGAATAAATTTAACTGAACCGTAAGGTGATTTAAATGCCCGAGCTTAATATAGTGCTTGTAGAGCCGCAGATTCCGCAAAACACCGGCAACATAGCCCGCACCTGCGCCGCAACGGGCGCAAGGCTTCATCTTGTTGAACCCATGGGCTTTAAGGTTGACGACGCAAAGCTTAAAAGAGCGGGTCTTGATTATTGGCACTTGCTTGACATAACTTATTATGAAAATCTTCAGGATTTTTTTGACAAAAACAGCGGAGAATATTTTTTCTTTTCGACCAAAGCAAAGCATATACATTCCGATATAAATTATCCGGATAAATGCTATCTGTTTTTCGGCAAAGAAACCGCAGGCCTTCCCGAAGAGCTGCTTCACGATAACCCCGACAGGTGCGTTCGCATACCGATGATAAACAATTCCGACGCAAGGAGCCTCAATCTTTCAAATTCCGTTGCCGTCGGCGTTTATGAGGTGCTTCGTCAGTGGAATTATCCCGCTCTTTTGACAGAGGGCAAATTGACAAAATATAATTGGTGAAGGGATTTTGTATGAAAAAATTTATTGCAGCAATTTTAACTTTAATAATGTCGCTTTCTCTTTTCGCTTCCTGTGCGAAAGCGCCCACCGAGGAGGTCACAACGGGCAAAAGCAGCTACGAAGCCGTTAATCCCATGGGCTCATCCGAGATAGATAAAAACAACGGCAAAGTCGTTTTCGTTCCGACCGAGGGCAGCGTTGACATTGTTACTCAAAACTATTTTAAATACAAAAACAATTACGCTTCTATCGAAAACGTTAAATTTGACAGCGGAGTGGTTTCGGCAAATCTCAAAGGCTTTGCCGACGTAAAAACAATTAAAGTGAGCTCCCGTTCGGACGATATGCTCATTGGTTTCAAAGCTTACGACGCCAAAGGCAACGTTCTCAAAGAAGGTTATATTAAAGCCGATTTAAAAGGTATTCGCAGCGGCAAAACCGTTGAAGGCGTTCGCTTCGACGTTCCCTTTGAAAGCGTTAAGATTGAATTTTTTGACTATACCGAACAGTAATCACAAACAGTATTCCTTAATAAAGGAGGCAGGAAAATGAAGAAGACGCTTAAAACCGTTATTATTTCTATTTTAATTATGGCTCTTATGGGAGCATCGGCTGTTTTATCGTTTGCGGATTACGACGGTCTTACCTTTGTGTCGAACGGCTCGGGTTATACCGTAAGTGAAATTAAACCTGCCGCAGGCAGCAACGTTGTTATTCCGTCAACTTACTCCGGTCTTCCCGTTACCGCAATAGGAAAGAGCGCCGCGAGAGATAACACCATAATTAAAACGGTTGAAATACCCGCAAGCGTAACGCAGGTTAACGAATACGCTTTTTCAGGCTGTATAAATCTTAAAATTGTCGCTTTTGTGGAAAGCTCGGCAAACGTTACTCTTAAAACGCAGGCGTTTTACGGCTGTTATTCCCTTGTGAATTTAACTCTTCCCAAAACAACCACAATTCCGAATGAGTGCTTTAAAAACTGCTCTGCTCTTGCTTCTCTGACCCTTCCCGAAGGGCTTGCCTCAATCGGCAGCGAAAGCTTCTTCTATTGCAAGACCCTGCCGAGCGTTAACATTCCTTCATCTGTTGCGTCAATAGGCAATTCCGCGTTTTATAACTGCTCCGCCGTTTCTTCATTCAGCGTAGGTTCGGGCAGCGGCAGCTTTAAATCCGTTGACGGAGTGCTTTATACAAAAGACGGCACGGAGCTTGTTCAGTACCCGATTGCCAAAACGGGCGATGAGTACTCCGTAGCTTCCGGCACAACGCTTATTCGTGACGGAGCTTTCGCTTATTCGTCTCTTAAAAAGATAACTTTGCCTTCATCCGTAAGAAGGCTCGGAGCTTATTCTTTCAGCGATTGCTCAAAGCTTTCTTCAATTAATTTCCCCGATGGACTCACCACAATCGGCTCCAACGCGTTTTTAAGATGCGGCGCTCTGAAGCAGGTTACCCTGCCTTCAACTTTAACCGATTTTGAAGACGCTTTTGTCGGCAGCGGCATAGAAACCGTTACCTTAAAGCAGGGGATAACCGAAATTTCAAGAAACGCGTTCAAAGATTGCTCTTCATTATCAACTGTCAATTTGCCCGACGGTCTTTTGACTGTCGGCGCGGGAGCGTTTTATGATTGCTCTTCTATTTCGGAGATTTTCATTCCGGCGTCCGTAACGGCAATCAGAAATGAAGCTTTCCACGGCTGCGAGCCGTTTACGATTAAAACTCCCGAGGGCAGTTACGCCGCTTCTTACGCTCAGTCAAATTCAATTCCGGTTATTTATTCCGACCATAATACCGAGCCTGTTTCCGGCGCGTCGGTAAAAATTCTCGGATTTTCTTCATCCATTTCCGTCGGATATAAAACCACCGTTACTTTCCACGCGTCGGTTGATTGTTCGGAGGGCTATACTCTTTATTGGATAATAAACAATTCGCAGTATGCCGACGACGGCTCTTTGAGTTATACTAAAAAATCGGCAGACAGCAAGTATACCGTTCAGTGCAAGATCGTTACCGACAGCGGAGCGGAAGCTCTCAGCAGCGTTGAAACAGTCAATGTAAGCACGGGAATTTTTGCTAAAATAGTTTACTTCTTCAGAAACATTTTTGCCAAATCATCGCTGATAATTGACCAAAAATAAAAAATTCCCTTTCAAATATTGACAAACGCAAATTTCAGTGATAGAATTCTATAAACCGATGAAGAAGAGTGAGTAGGTTCCGATTTGCTTAATCGTAGAGAGCCGCAGGCGGTGGGATTGCGGTATTCGGCGCGGATCTGAATGGGCTTCCGAGGGCGAGGAGAAATGCTTTAAAAGCAAATTATCCGAGACGTGATGATCGCACGTTACAATCGGTCGGTATGTGACAGCATACGCAAAGTGGGTGATAATCACCAAGCAGGGTGGCACCGCAGGATTCATTAATTATCCTGTCCCGGCATCAGTCGGGGCAGGTTTTTTATTTTTAATCAAGAAAGGAAAATGGAAAATGGAGCAAAAAATCCCTTACAAAATCTATCTTAACGAAAACGAAATTCCTACTCAATGGTATAATCTTCGCGCCGATATGAAAAACAAACCCGCTCCCTTGCTTAATCCCGGCACAGGCGAGCCAATGAAAGCCGAAGAGCTTTACGGCGTTTTTTGCGAAGAGCTTGTAAAGCAGGAGCTTGACAATGACACTCCTTATATCGACATCCCCGGTGAAATTCTTGATTTCTACAAGATGTATCGCCCGTCACCGCTTGTAAGAGCTTATTTCCTTGAAAAAGCTCTCGACACTCCCGCTAAGATTTATTATAAATTTGAGGGCAACAATACGAGCGGCTCCCACAAGCTCAATTCTTCCATAGCTCAGGCTTATTACGCAAAGAAGCAGGGCCTTAAGGGCGTTACTACCGAGACCGGCGCAGGTCAGTGGGGCACGGCTCTTTCAATGGCTTGCTCGTATTTCGGACTTGACTGCAAGGTGTTCATGGTTAAAGTTTCTTATGAGCAGAAGCCTTTCAGAAGAGAAGTTATGAGAACGTACGGCGCTTCCGTTACCCCTTCTCCTTCGGATAAAACCAACATCGGCAGAAAAATTCTTGAGGAGTTCCCCGGCACTACCGGTTCTCTCGGCTGCGCTATTTCGGAAGCTGTTGAGGTTGCTACCTCCACTCCCGGATACAGATACGTTCTCGGCTCGGTTCTCAATCAGGTGCTTCTGCATCAGAGCATTATCGGCCTTGAAACCAAGACTGCGCTTGACAAATACGGCATTAAGCCAGATATGATCATCGGCTGCGCCGGCGGCGGCTCAAACCTCGGCGGTCTCATCGCTCCCTTCATGGGCGAAAAGCTCAGAGGCGAAGCGGATTACAGAATTATTGCCGTTGAGCCCGCATCCTGCCCGAGCTTCACAAGAGGCACTTACGCTTATGACTTCTGCGACACCGGCAAGGTTTGCCCGCTCGCAAAGATGTACACTCTCGGCAGCGGATTTATTCCTTCACCCAACCACGCAGGCGGACTTCGCTATCACGGCATGAGCTCCATTCTTTCTCAGCTATATGACGATAAATATATGGAGGCTGTTTCCGTGCCTCAGAGAAGAGTTTTCGAGGCTGCTGAATTGTTTGCGAGAGTTGAGGGCATCCTTCCCGCTCCCGAAAGCTCACACGCTATCAGAGTTGCGATTGACGAAGCTCTCAAGTGCAAAGAAACGGGCGAGGATAAGACCATCGTATTCGGCCTTACCGGCACCGGTTACTTCGATATGGTCGCTTATGAGAATTATCATGACGGCACTATGGAAGACTATATTCCCACCGATGAAGAAATTCAGAAGTCCATCTCCACTCTTCCTCAGATCGGCTGATTTAAAAATTAAACTTATGTTTTTCGGGGCGCAAGTTAATTCTTGCGTCCTGTTTTTTATCAAGAAGGATATAATCTAAAAGCCGATATTGCGAAAAAATTAATAATTTCTTTTTATTATATTTACTTGAAATAGTATAAGTATTGATATATAATACACTATATATAGTTGTTTAATATCAAGTTTCTCCTGAGGAGGATTTTTACTTTGAGCAAGAGCAATAAAAAGAAGAAGAAAAAGGGCGTCGGCAAAGCGAAGGCTGTCATTTTGGCTGTACTCTGCGCTTTGCTTTTATCCGTTTGCCTTGTTGCCGGTTTCGTTATTTACAACGTTTTGGATTATGTTAACGGCGATTTAGCTATAAATCTTGAGGAATATAAAGCCAATCAGAACCAGACCTCGTTTATGTATGCCAAAGATAAAAACGGCAATGAGGTTGAAATAGCGAGGCTTCACGGCGACGAAGACAGAGTATGGGTTGACCTTGAAGATATTTCTCCTTATATGAGCGACGCGTTTATATCGCTTGAAGATACGAGATTTAAGTCTCACCACGGCGTTGACTGGATAAGAGTTTTCGGCGTTATCGTTAAACCTTCAAACCTCGGTCAGGGCGGTTCAACCATTACTCAGCAGCTTATCAAAAATCTGACTAACGAAAAAGACGTCACCCTTGTCAGAAAGCTGCGCGAAATGCTCTCTGCTTTAAATCTTGAAAAACATTATAACAAAGACACTATTATTGAGGCATATTTAAACACCGTTTATCTCGGCAACGGATGCTACGGAGTTAAGACCGCGAGCGAAAAATATTTCGGAAAGGATATCAAAGACTTAAACGCTGCGGAATGCGCCACAATCGCCTCGATTACTCAGTTCCCGACAAAGTATAATCCTCTTTTAAACCCCGAAAATAACAAGGTCAGGCAGGAATACTGCTTAAAGCAGATGTGCGAAAACGGCATGATTTCAGAAGAGGAGCTTAATGAAAGCATAAATTATCATCTGATTTTCACAAACAGCGACGATTACGTTCCCTCCGAATCTTCCGAACAGATTCAGAGAACGAGAGAAGAAGAAACCAAGATAAATTCATACTACGTTGACGCTGTTATAGACTCCGTTATTGCCGACCTTATGAGCGAATACGGATACACCAAACAGCAGGCGACCAACAAGATTTATTACGGCGGATATAAAATCTACGCCGCCGTTGACCTCGACATACAGGAAGAGCTTGAAGACGTTTACGTTAACCGCACGAACTTCCCCAAAATCAAAAAAGACGACGGCACTTTGCCTCAGTCTTCGATGACCATTATGGATTATGCGGGCAGGGTAGTAGCTATTGTCGGCGGAGCAGGGGAGAAGACCTCTAACAGGCAGCTTAACAGAGCCACAAGCTCCTGGAGGCAGCCGGGATCGACCATTAAGCCTATTTCAACTTATGCGCCCGCCATTGACCTTGATTTAATCAATTATTCAAGTAAAGTGCTCGATTACGCTATTTGGGTAAACGGCGAGCTTTGGCCTCACAACGTTGATAAATCGCTCGGCTCCAACAGCAAGGTTACCGTGCAGTACGCTATTCAAAAGTCTTTGAATACCGTGCCTACGAGGCTTATCAAAGACGAGCTGACAATTCCCACTTCCATTGATTATCTTAAAAATAAATTCCATCTTTCAAAGGTTGACGAAGAAAAAGACGCCTCTCTCTCTCCGCTTGCGACGGGAGCTTTGACTTACGGCACGAATACGCTTGAAATGGCTTCGGCTTACGCTACGTTCGGCAACGGAGGCCTGTATTATAAGCCTTATTTCTACTATAAAGTTACAAACGCTCAGGGCACGCAGACCGTTCTTACAAATGAGAATATTCAGGGTGAGCAGGTAATTTCTCCGGAAACTTCCGATATTATCTGCGAGCTTCTTCAGACGGTTGATACGAGCTATTACGGCACGGGCTCAAACGTTCGCAAATTCCAGATTATGGCAAAAACCGGCACGACGAGCAGCGACTGCGACCGTTGGTTCTGCGCCGGCACACCTTACTACGTAACTTCTATCTGGCTCGGCTATGACATTAAAGAAGAGCTCAACCAGGACGTTAACCCGTGCGGTAAGATATTCATAACCGTATTTGACAGAATTCATAAAGGCCTTGACGAAAAGGAATTTCCCAAGAGCGAAGGAGCGGTTGAAAAAACTTATTGCCGCATTTCCGGCAATCTCGCAAGCAGCAGCTGTTATTCGACCGGCAAAGGCTGGTATAAACAGGATGATTTGCCGCCCGTTTGCACATATTGCCAGGGAGCTCCGAGCAGCAGCAGCGGCGACGAGAACAAAACAACTTCTCCGATTGATTCTGTTTTAGATACAGTCAGCAGCATATTGAATGACGCAGAGCGTTAATTGGATAGGATGATTATTTGATTATTTTGGGCGTTGACTACGGCGACGTAAGAACAGGTCTTGCCGTATCGGATAAAACTGAATTACTTGCGTCTCCCGTCACCGTTATTAAGCAAAGAGACCCCGAAAAGCTCGCCGATGAGATTGCCGATTACGCTGAAAATCTTTCTGCTGAGCTCATTGTGGTCGGTTTGCCTAAAAATATGGATTCATCCGAAGGTGACAGAGCCAAAAAGTGCAGAGAATTTGCCGGCTTGCTTCAAAGCAAAACCGGCATTGACTGCGTTATGAGAGATGAAAGACTGTCAACCGTGAGCGCTCACGTAGCTCTTAATAACACCAATACGCGCGGTCAAAAGCGCAAGGATATAATAGATTCTGTTTCTGCGGTAATGATTTTGCAGGATTATCTGGACTATCGTAAAAATAACGTTTCGGAGGCTTGATAAAATGGCACAGAAGAACAAGACAATTTATATCTGCTCCGAATGCGGTTACGAAAGCCCTAAATGGAACGGCTGCTGTCCTTCCTGCGGAGAATGGAACACGATGAACGAAGAAATCGTTTCAAACATCCGCTCTCAGTCTGTCGCCACGCCCACTGCAGTTGCCGTTTCTCAAAAAATCAACGAAATCGATACGGAAGACGAGCTCAGGTTTTCGACCGGAATGGCTGAGCTTGACAGAGTGCTCGGCGGCGGAATAGTCAACGGTTCTCTTGTGCTTTTAAGCGGCGACCCGGGCATCGGCAAATCGACTATTTTGCTTCAGATTTGCGAATATCTCGGCAAAAGCCTCAGCATTTTATATATTTCCGGCGAAGAATCCGCAAGGCAGATAAAGCTCAGAGCCGATCGCCTCGGCGTTAAAACGGATAACTTAAACGTGATGACGAGCATTGACGTTTCCGGCATCATAGAATATATCAAAACGACGAAGCCGCAGCTTGTTATAGTTGACTCTATTCAGACTATGAATTTAGCTGAGCTCAATTCTTCTCCCGGCAGTGTCACTCAGGTAAGAGAAAGCACAAACGCTTTTATGCACTGCGCGAAGGACTATTCTATCCCGATTATTATTGTCGGTCACGTGAATAAAGACGGCAATATTGCGGGCCCCAAGGTGCTCGAACACATCGTGGACTGCGTGCTTTATTTTGAAGGCGAAAGACATCTTTCTTACAGAATTTTGAGAGCCATTAAAAACAGATACGGCTCTACAAATGAAATCGGCGTTTTTGAAATGCTTGACCACGGTCTTGTTGAAGTGCCTAATCCTTCTCTTATGCTTATTTCCGGCAAGCCGAAAGATACATCCGGCACGTGCATCGCCTGCGTAATGGAAGGCAGCAGGCCGATACTCGCCGAGGTGCAGGGCCTTGTGGCGACGTCTGCTTACGGCAACGCAAGAAGAGTTTCAAACGGATTTGATTATAACCGGCTTGCCATGATACTTGCGGTGCTCGAGAAACGAGGCGGATATAATTTTTCCGGCAGTGACGTTTACGTTAACGTTATCGGAGGATTGAAGCTCGATGAGCCCGCAACCGATTTAAGCGTTGCGCTCGCCCTTGTTTCAGCGCTTAAAGACGTGCCTATAAGAGAAGATACGCTTGCTATCGGAGAAATCGGTCTCGGCGGAGAGCTGAGGTCAATTTCTTACTGCGAACAGCGAATAAAAGAAGCCGACAGGCTCGGCTTTAAGAGAATTATAATACCTCGCCATAATTTTAAAACAATGTCCGGTAAACTAAAGGGCGATATAGAAATAATCGGTGTAAAAAATGCAAACGAAGCCTTTGAAGCAGCCACTTGAACTTCCCTTTATTCCAAAAAACAGCGTATCAAAAGTATTGATAAGCGAAGAAGCCGATGAAGAAATAAATTCTCTCGAGAAAATGGGAATTTTCTGCGTAAAAGTTCAAAATAATCCGCGCTTGCTGCCCGGTCTCGGCTCTCACGCTGATATGAATTATTTTCATTATAAGAATAATGAACTGTACTGTTTAAATTCGGTTTCGGCAGGGGAGTGGGCCCAAAATTTCAGCGTTATAAAAATAAAAAAGCCCGAAAGCAAAGATTATCCAAACGACGTAATGCTGAATGCCGTTAGACTCGGCAAATATTTTATCTGCAATGAAAAAACGGTATCAAAAGAGATTTTGGACAGTGTGTACAAAGACGGCCTGAATATTGTAAACGTTAATCAGGGCTACACTAAATGCTCGGTTTGCGTTCTCAGCGAAGACGCCGTAATTACAGATGATATTTCTATTTATAATGAGCTTAAGTATATCTTAAAAGACGTTACGTTAGTTACAAAAGGCTCTGTTAAGCTAAACGGATTTGATTACGGATTTATCGGCGGATGCTCCGGTCTGATAGCAAAAAATAAAATCGCGTTCTGCGGAGAGATTATCAGCCATAAAGACCATAATTTAATCTATGATGCGCTGAACCGTAATAAGATTGACGCCGTCGAACTGAAAAAAGGATGTCTGACGGACGTAGGCTCCATAATACCTATAGAAGAGTATGTTATATAATAGCCGATATAACCGTTTCCGGAGAAAAACGATTAAATACTATTAAATCCTAAAAACCTCTTATCTTCGCAAATTTCGATAAAATTCCCTGTTTTCCCTCCCCTTAATTACATAAAATTTGTATTTTGTGTAATTTCTATTGTTTTTTCAGGGATGGTGTGCTATAATCGTATTTAAGGGAAATTCACCGGAATTCATTTATTCCCTGCCGATCGTTTTAAAAAAATGCTATTGTTTTTAATCATCAAGGAGAAGTTTTTATGAGAGAAGAAGAAATTTCGAGTTTGCCTCCTCTCGTTGTTAATTATCTGAATTATCTCGGCGGCACTTTAAATAAATCAGAGCTCACTGTTTTAGGCTACGGCTCGGATCTCAGATTGTTTTTCAGATATTTAAAAGTTTACAGAGGCCTCGCCGATAAAAACGCTGAATTTGACAGCATAGATATTTCTGACATCGATAAAGATTTTATTTGCAGCGTTACGCTTGAAGAAGCTTACTCCTTCCTCGCCTACTGCAGGAATAAAAGAGATAATGATTCCAACGCGAGAGCGCGAAAAGCTGTTTCCATTAAAAGATTTTACAGATATCTTGAGGTTCAGAATATTTTGCCCGGCAAGAATAATATCGCTTTTCTTGATTCGCCCAAAATAAAAAAATCCCTGCCCAAATATCTTTCACTTGAGCAATGCGTTAATTTGCTTGACGCCTGCAAAGGGAAAAATAAAGAGCGGGATTATTGTATTATTTTGCTCTTCCTTAATTGCGGATTAAGACTTTCCGAACTTGTAAATATAAATATATCCGATATTTCTTTTGATAACAGAACTCTTAAGGTGCTCGGCAAAGGCAACAAAGAGCGAATGGTTTATCTTAACGAAGCGTGCATTGAAAGCATAAATAATTATCTTAAAATAAGGCCCAAAGACGGCGTTATTGACAGAGACGCGTTATTTATAAGCAATCGCAGAACGAGAATCAGCCGTGAATCCGTGCAGAAAATGGTTGATAAACGCCTTGAAGAAGCAGGGCTCGGAAATATGGGCTTTTCCGTTCATAAGCTCAGGCACACAGCCGCTACCCTTATGTATCAATACGGCAATACGGACGTGTTGCAAATTAAAGCTCTTCTCGGCCACGAAAACCTCGCCACAACCGAAATTTACACTCACGTTTACGATGAGCAGGTCAAGCAGGCTGTTGACAGAAACCCCCTCAATAAACGCTTTTCGCAAAATCTTCTTGATGATTTTGACGATGAAGACGATGACGATTGATATTTGCTCTCATATATTAAATGAGCCGGCGCTTTTTGCCGGCTCATTTTCAGTTATTGACCTTTTCCATTTTAGCGTAATTAGCCATGATTTTTTTAGTGTTGCCGTTAATGAAAGCGATTTCGAGCATCTGGTCGTTGCTCATGGGAGTAACCGACAGCACAACGCCCTCTCCGAAAATCTTGTGTTTAACCGTGTCGCCTGTTTTATAAACCGTTCCGGACGGCTTTGGTTTAGAGGAAACGCCTGAGAAGCCGTAATCCTTCTTTTTCGGCGCGGCGTTTTGTCTGCTGCCGTAATCGGAGCCTATGCGATAAGAGCCGGAAGCCGCTCTCTTTGCGGCAGCTTTATTTTCATCGCTCGGCTCAATCAGGCTCTCGGGAATTTCGCTTATAAATCTCGACGGCTGATTGTATCTTGTCATTCCGAAAAGCATTCTCGTTTGAGCGCAGGTAAGATACAGCTTTTCCTTTGCTCTCGTTACGGCAACGTAGGCAAGGCGGCGTTCTTCTTCAATGCCGAACTCCCCTTCCTGCACCGATAAATCGGACGGGAATATGTTTTCTTCCATTCCAACGATAAATACGGTGTTGAATTCAAGACCCTTTGCCGAGTGAACGGTCATCATAACAACGGAATCGGAATCCGAATTATAAGAGTCAATATCGGTCATAAGCGATATTTCCTGCAAAAAGTCGTTTAAATCCGCTTCCTCATTGTCACGCTCGAAATCAACTATATTGTTATAAAGCTGGTCAAGGTTTTCGAGTCTTTCCTCTTTCTTCACCGGGTCTTCGTCAAGAGTTCTCTCGTAGCCGGAAGACGAAATTATTTCTTTGAGCAATTCGCTTGAGCCGTGCTCGTTATAATAATCGGTTAAATAATCGATATAATCGGCAAATTCAGCGAGCTTTTTTGCGGTTCTCGAAAGAATGGGATAATCCTCCGCCGTTTTCAGCACGTCAAAAAGAGGCATGCCCAAATCGGATGAAATCTGAAGAGCCTTATTGAAAGTGCTCTCCCCTATCCCCCTTTTAGGCTCGTTAATAATTCTGCTCATTCTGACGGAATCGTTGTGATTTGCGACAACGCTGAGATAAGATATAGCGTCTTTTATTTCTTTTCTGTCATAAAACTTATGGCCGCCGACCATTCTGTATGGAATGGAATTGCGCACAAAAGCCTGCTCAATAAGGTTTGACTGAGAGTTCATTCTGTAAAGCACGGCAAAATCCGAAAAATTCTTGCCGTTTCTTATGCCTTTAAGAACGTTGTCGGCTACAAAATAGCCTTCTCCCCTGTCGTCTTCGGCTTTATGATAGGTTATTTTTTCGCCGTCTTTCTTATCGGTCCAAAGATTTTTGCCTTTTCTGTTTTCGTTATTCGCGATAAGATTGTTTGCGGCGTCGAGTATAATTTGAGTTGACCTGTAGTTTTGCTCAAGCCTTATTACTTTAGCGCCCGAATATTCATTTTCAAAAGAGAGAATATTTTCTATTGTGGCGCCTCTGAACCTGTATATGCTCTGGTCGTCATCGCCCACAACGCAAATGTTTTTGTGCTTATTTGCGAGCAGAGAAACGAGCTCGTATTGCATATGGTTCGTGTCTTGATACTCATCAACAAGGATATATTTGAATTTATTTTGATAATATTCAAGTATATCTTCATTTTCATGAAAGAGCTTAACGGTATAATAAATAATATCGTCAAAATCCATTGCGTCGCTCTGAATGAGCTTTTGCTGATAAAGAGAATAAATTGAGCCGATGTTGCTCTTGAGATAATCATATGAATCCGCCGAGTTTTGAGCGTATTCTTCGGGAGAAATAAGCATATTTTTTGCCTTGCTTATTTCGTTTATACATGCCTTCGGAGTTATAATTTTATCGCTTAAGCCGAGCTGCTTTAAGCAGTCTTTTATAACTCTTTTGCTGTCATCGGTATCGTAAATAGTAAAATTTTGAGTGAAATTCAAATAACCGGCGTTTCTTCTGAGAATTCTGACGCAAGCCGCGTGAAACGTTGACGCCCATATTTCGCCGGCATCAGGGCCTATCATATTCGAGAGCCTCGATTTAAGCTCGTTTGCCGCTTTGTTTGTGAAGGTTATCGCCAATATCTGCCAGGGCTTTGCGGGGTTTACCTGCAAAAGATATCTCAAATCCTCGGGCAGTTCTCCGCCCTGTGAAGCCGACATAAGCATAGCGGTCTGATACGGGTCAGGATCATAATTAAATTCGTTGCTGTAATATGCGTTGCCGTATTTTATTATGTTCGCCACTCTGTTTACAAGCACGGTTGTTTTGCCGCTTCCCGCGCCGGCAAGCACCAAAAGCGGTCCCTCCGTAGAGAAGACCGCTTCTTTTTGCCTGTTGTTCAATGATTTAAAATCATTTTCGATTATCTGTTTTCTTAATGATATGAAATCATCTTTGTTCATCATTTACCTCAGATAGATATTTCGTGCGCGATTTGATAGAGCGTTGTATCAACCTCTTTGGTCATGGTGAGCGCTTCATAAATATCATAGTCAACGATTTTATCGTCTTTCATAACAACAACTCTGTTGCCGATGCCCTGCATGAGGAGCTTAACGGCGTAATAGCCCATCTGGCTTGCCATAACTCTGTCGCGGGCTGTGGGCGAGCCGCCTCTCTGAACGTGGCCGAGCACTGTTGACCTTGTTTCAACACCGCACTCTTCCTGTATCTTTTTGGCAAGGTCGGCAACGCCGCCTACGCCCTCGGCTACCATGATTATAAAGTGCTTTTTATCGGTCTTTTGAGTTCTGCGTATTCTTTCGATAACGTGCTTTTCAATATCGCTCTGAATTTCGGGAATAACTATGGCGGTTGCGCCGACAGCTATGCCGGAATTAAGAGTTAAGTCGCCGCAGCGGTTGCCCATAACTTCAACAACGAAGCATCTGCTGTGGGATTCAACGGTATCTCTGATGCGGTCTACCATATCCATTATGGTATTAAGGCAGGTGTCGTAACCGATAGTGTAATCGGAGCTTACGATGTCGTTATCTATTGTGCCGGGAATGCCTATGCAGGGAATTCCTCTCAAGGAAAGGTCTCTCGCGCCTCTGAATGAGCCGTCGCCGCCTATAACGACTATGCCCTCGATGCCGTGCTTTTTGCAGGTTTCGATGGCTTTCTGCATGCCTTCTTCTTCTTTGAAAGCAAGGCACCTTGCAGAATAAAGCATAGTGCCGCCCCTGTGGATAATGTCGGAAACGCTTCTTATGTTAAGCTCAACAAGGTCGTCGTCAATAAGACCCTGATAGCCCCTGTTGATGCCGTAAACCTTCATGCCGTTTTCACATGCCGTGCGAACAACTGCTCTGATGGCGGCGTTCATGCCGGGAGCGTCTCCACCGCTTGTAAGTACACCAATGGTTTTCATTTTGAAATATCCCCTTTTATAAATTGCTCCTAATATAATACATTATTAGGGCGTAAAATGTCAATGAAATATTAGGTTATTTTAAAATAACATTTGAATTGCCGAGTATTTTTTTGAGTTCTCTGAGCAGCACTTCGTTAATATCGCAGGATTTCTGCGTTTCATATTGCTTTGTGTTGTCAAAGAAGAAATAAACGGGTGTTTTGCCATCAAATATTGACAAAAGATTTAAAACTATTTTGACCTGCGGTGAAGATGATGAGTCAAACCTTAAAAACAGCCTTTTTTCTTTTGAAATTTCTTCGCTGTTTTGCTCTGTTAAAGAGTCGGTTTCCGCAATTTTTTTAATGTCTGATTTATTTATCGTTTCAACGGAATTTACGATAAAGCTGACAACGCTATCATCGTCATAAGATATTCTCGCGTAAACCGAAACTACGTTCCCTTCAAACAGCAAAGCTTTGTATTGCTCGTAGCCTTTTGAGAAAACAATAAATCTGCCGCCGTCGGTTTCATCCTCAACGTTAAAGAATGCCATTGAGGTGTTGTTTCTCGTTATTCTCTTTTCAACGGAAGTAATTATTCCGGCAATATGAACGGATGAATTATCCTGATATTTCTCGCTGTCTGACAATATATCGCTTATCTTATCACGTTTAATGTGATTAAGATACTCTTTATATTCCGAGAGAGGATGGCCTGTGAGATACATTCCGGCAACGTCTTTTTCGTATTTAAGAAGATCTTCGCTGCTGAGCTCTTCAACGTCGGCGTAAACAAACTTCTCATAAGATATTGATTCGGAGCTTTCGGAGTCAATGTCGCCGAAACCAATCTGACCGGATATATTTTTCCTCTTCACGTTGTCAAGCTGCTCAAAAACGCGGTCAATTGACTGAAGCATTTGCTTGCGATTTGCTCCCATGCCGTCAAGAGCGCCGCATTTAATGAGGCTTTCGACTGCTCTCCTGTTAAGGTCTTTGCCGTACATTCTCTCGCAGAAATCATACATATCTGTAAATTTGCCGTTACCGTTTCTTTCATTAACCACTCTGCCGATAAACGCTGAGCCGATATTCTTAACGGCTGAGAGAGAAAACGCGATGCCCTCGTCTGTGGGAGTGAATTTATACGCAGCGGTGTTTACGTGCGGCGGCAAAATTTTAATGCCGATTTTTTCCGCTTCCTGTATATATTCCGCTATTTTTCCGGTATTGTCGGAAACGCTTGTCAAAAGAGATGCAAAATATATTTTGGGATAATAACATTTAAGATAAGCTGTCTGATAAGAAACGTAAGCATAAGCCGCGGCGTGAGCTTTATTGAATGCGTATGAAGCGAACGACACCATTTCGTCAAAGATTTCATTCGCTGCTTTTTCGCTTACTCCCCTTCTAACGGCGCCGTCGCAGATAACGTTTCCGTTTTCGTCCGTAATGCCGTGAACGAAGTTTTCGCGCTCTTTGAGCATCACGTCGTGCTGCTTCTTTGCCATTGCTCTTCTTACGATATCGGAGCGGCCGAATGAATATCCGGCAATTTCACGGCAAATCTGCATAACCTGCTCCTGATAAACGATGCAGCCGTAAGTAACGTCAAGAATATTTTTAAGAGCGGGAGTTTTGTATTTGATTTTTTCGGGGTTTGATTTATTTTGAATATAAGCCGGAATAGACTCCATCGGCCCGGGCCGATAAAGCGAAATAACGGCGACTATATCTTCAAACTGTTCGGGCTTTAGCTGAGTTAAAACTCTCTTCATGCCCGCGGATTCAAACTGAAAAACGCCCTGAGTGTCGCCACGGGAAAACATTTTCATCACGTTTTTGTCGTTTTCCGGTATTTTATCTATGTTAAACGAGGGGTCTGATTTTTTTATTTCATTTTCGGCGGATTTAATAACTGTCAAAGTTCGAAGGCCTAAAAAATCCATTTTTAAAAGACCGAGCTGCTCAAGGTCTTTCATCGTAAACTGAGTTACAACCGCGTCTTCGTTTTTTGAAAGCGGAACGTAGCTGTCAACCGGGTCCGCGGTTATGACAACGCCTGCCGCGTGAGTTGAGGCGTGCCTCGGCATTCCCTCCACCTTAATGGAAAGGTCGATTATTTCTTTTGCCGTTTTGTCGCTGTCATATATGCTTCTGAATTCTTTTGACGTTTCAAGCGCTTTTTGCAGCGTTATATTAAGCTCGTTAGGTATGGCTTTTGCAATAGCGTCAACAGTGCCGTAAGGCACGCCCATAACTCTGCCAACGTCTCTTACGGCTGCTTTTGCCGCCATTGTGCCGAAAGTTACAATTTGAGCCACGTGGTCTGAGCCGTATTTTCTTATGGTGTAATCAATAACTTCTCCGCGTCTTTCATAGCAGAAATCAACGTCAAAATCGGGCATACTGACTCTTTCGGGATTTAAAAATCTCTCAAAGAGCAGATTGTTTTTCATGGGGTCTATGCCCGTAATTCCGCAGCAATAAGCACAAATGCTCGCTGCGCCGCTGCCTCTGCCGGGCCCAACGGGAATATCGTGAGTTTTGGCGTAGTTTATAAAATCCTGAACTATAAGATAATAGTCAATATAGCCCATACGGTTAATAACGTCAAGCTCATAGTTCATTCTGTCAAGATATTCGGGCGGAGCGTTATCACCGTATCTTTCCTTAAAGCCTTCAAGGCACATATTTTTGAAATATTCAAAGTGATCCTGATTGCCCGGCACCTCAAAATGAGGAAGCTTTGTGTTGCCGAATTCAAATTCGACCCGGCATCTTTCCGCTATGGCAGCCGTATTGCTCACGGCTTCGGGGCAAAAGCCGAAAGATTCAAGCATTTCATCCTCTGATTTAAGGTAAAATTCATCGGTCGAAAACTCAAAGCCCGTGCTTTCGCCGAGAATATGGTTAGTCTGAATGCAGATAAGCACCTGCTGAATGATATTATCCTCTTTGTTGATGTAATGAGCATCGTTTGTTGCGGCAAGAGGTATATTAAGCTCTTTTGAGAGCTTAACAAGGTCTGAGTTTATTTTAAGCTGCTCCTCAAGGCCGTGATTTTGTATTTCGAGAAAGTAATTATCTTTGCCGAAAATATCGCGATATTTTAACGCCGTCTCTTTTGCTTTCTGATAATCCCCTCTCAATAAGTTTTGAGAAACCTCGCCGAAAAGACAGCCGGAGAGAGCAATAATGCCCTCGTGATATTTTTCGAGCACTTCCAAATCAACTCTCGGCTTTGTGTAAAAGCCGTTTATCCAGCCTTCGGAAACAATTTTAATTAGGTTGCTGTAGCCCGTATTATTCTCGCACAAAAGAATAAGATGAAATCTTTCGCTGTCAATACCGTGAACCTTGTCAAATCTTGACCTCGGAGCGACGTAAACCTCACAGCCGATTATCGGATTTATTCCCCGTTCTTTTGCGGCTTTATAGAATTTTATTGCCCCGTACATCACGCCGTGGTCGGTTATGGCAACAGAAGACTGCCCCATGCTTTTAATTTTGTCAAGCATAGGTTCAATTCTGCACGCGCCGTCAAGCAGGCTGTATTCCGAATGAACGTGAAGATGGGCAAAAGACATATTATTTCTCCGCTTTGCTGCTCATATCCTCGTATAAGGACATTATTTTATCAAGCCTGTGCTTCATGCCGGATCTTGAAAGCTTTTCTTCGCTCAGCTCGCAAAGCTGAGAAAGAGACGCTTCGGGATTGTCAAGGCGAAGCTGAGCAACGTTTCTCAGCTCCTCCGGCAAAACCAAAAGGCCTGCGTTTTCCGCGATATATTGAATGGCTTTAACCTGATTATCGGCTGCCAAAGAGGTTTTGCCGATATTGTAAACTTCAAAATTAAGCCGCCTGTTAACGTTGTTTATAACGTCCTTCTCTATTTTAACGTTTATGAGATAGAGCGCGGCGTTCTGAGCGCCGATATAAGTGAGCAGGTCTTCAATGTTTTCACTGTCTTTAAAATAAACTACGTGATAGCCTTTTCTTAAGATATATTTGGGGTTAAGCTCAAGCTCATTAAGCACTCTTATAAGGTCCATACAGAGCTTCTTATAAGGCACAACAAATTCAAGATGATAACCGTTTTCGGGCTCCGATATATATCCGCAGGAAAGAAAAACTCCTCTTAAAAAAGAGCTTATGCAGCAGTCATTCTGAAAATTCGCATGGTTTATTCTTACGGATGTTTCTGTAATTGAATGGCCGAATTTATCAAAGGCTTTTTTTATGTCTTCTTTATCGTCGACCGACGCTTTGATTATTTTTGACGAGTTATCACAGGTTGTGAGCTTACAGCCGAGATAATTCGTAACGCAGTCGCTGTAAAGATTAAAAACGTCTCTGTTTTCGGTTTTAATTGAAAAATTATTCGGGCTGAAATGAGCAAAAAGCACAAGCCCATAGACTTGTGCATGATAACAGCATTGGGGAATATCGTCTATCCTTGAAAGTTCGTTTTTAATTGTTGACGAGAAGGACACACTCACCCCTCCTATTTTATTATTTTGACTTCCGGTTCGAGCGTAACGCCCGTTTTCTTGAGCACTTCGTTCTGACAAAGCTCTATGAGCTTAAGAATATCGTCGGCGCTCGCTCCGCCTTTGTTTATTATGAAACCTGCGTGCTTTTCGCTAACCTGCGCTCCGCCTACGCTGCGGCCCTTAAGACCGCACTGCTCAATGAGAGCTCCCGCAAAATAACCTTCCGGTCTTTTAAACGTGCTGCCCGCGCTCGGATATTCAAGCGGCTGCTTGTCTTTTCTGCGGGAAAGAAGGTCGTCCATTTTTGCTTTAATTTCGTCTTTATCGCCTTTTTTAAGCTTTAAAGCAACGTTTAATATGAATTTATCGGTGTCGTTAAAAGCGCTCTTTCTGTAGCTCAAAGAGAGCTCGTCTGAATAAGCTCTGCGAACGGTTAAATCGGAATCGATATAATCGCAATAAGCGATTACGTCTTTCATTTCCCCGTTATACGCGCCTGCGTTCATATACGCGGCTCCGCCGGCAGAGCCGGGAATGCCGTAAGCAAATTCAAGGCCCGATAGCGAATTATCAAGCGCCAAACGGCAAAGCTTTATGAGGGGCGCGCCGCCGAATGCGTAAATATTTTCTTCCTCTGCTTTTATTTCGTTATAATCCGACGTGTTAATTATAACGCCGTCGTAGCCTTCGTCCGCAAAAAGCAGATTGGTGCCGTTGCCCATTATGAAGCGCTTTATTTCACGCTCTGAAAGATATTTGATAACGAGCGCGGCTTTTTCGGCGCTGTTGGGGAATACCATAGCTCTGCACGGGCCGCCGACCTTGAAAGAGATATATTTTGAAAGCGGCTCGTTTTCGAGGCAGCGTATGTTATTGTCGCTGCAGAGCTTAACCAAACCGTCCATATAATCAGCTGTCAAGCAGAGCGGCGCCGAATATGCCCGCGTCATTGCCGAGCTCAGCGGAAACGATCTCTGTCTGTTTAGTTGCGTAATGGCTGTAACGCTCTCTTCTTACGAAATTTCTTATAGGCTCAAGCAATGTTTCTTTCTCGTTTGCAATGCCGCCGCCTACGCATATAAATTCGGGCTGAAGAGCGTTTATGATGTTGATAATGCCGCTTGCTACGTAATAGGTGTATTTATCCACAACAGCCTTGCCTGCGGGGTCGTTAAGTCTCATGGCGTCAAAAGCGGTTCTTCCGTTTACGGCGTCAATATTGTCATTTACGAGCTGCCACATAACGGAATCCTGATTATGCTTCATGGCGTCTTTGGTCTGGGCAATAAGAGCGGTCGCCGAAGCGTAAGCCTCCCAGCAGCCTCTTCTGCCGCAGTTGCACTGCTCGCCGTCAACGCAGATTACCATGTGACCCATTTCGCCCGCCGCAAAGTTTGCGCCGTTAATGATTTTGCCGTCTATGATTATGCCCGAGCCGACGCCCGTGCCGAGAGTGATGGCTACAAAATTCTTGCTGCCCTTGCCGGAGCCCGCAACAGCTTCTCCGAGAGCGGCGCAGTTTGCGTCGTTATCAAGATAAACGGTCATTTTGAGCCTTTCCTCAAGCATTTCCTTTGCAGGAACCTGCTGGAAATCAAGGTTGTTTGCAAACTCAATATATCCCGTGTTTTTATTAACAGTGCCCGGAGTGCCGACGCCTACCGATATAACTTCATCGGCGGTAATTCCCGCATCCGCCATAGCTAAATCAACGGCTACTTTAATGTCGTCAAATATATCGGCGGCAGGTCTCGGAGCTTTGGTCTTAACGCTTCCCCTGCCGACTATCTCAAGATTTTCGGAAACAACGCCGACTGCTATGTTCGTTCCTCCGAGATCAACACCTATTCTGTACATTTTTACTCCTCCTGTTATTGTTTAAAAGTCGTGCCAGAATTCAAATTCTTTTCTTTCCGGCTCATCTTCTTCAATGCCTAATTTGTAAAGAAGCTCTTTTGCCGCGTTATAACCCATTTTCTTTTGCCTGTTATTCATGGCGGCGGCTTCAATAATTATTGAAAGGTTTCTGCCGGGCTTAACCGGAACCGTGGTTACAGGCACTTCAATGTCGAGTATTTTCATATACTCGCTGTCGATGCCGAGCCTGTCGTAATTCTTTTCACTGTCCCACTGCTCCATGTTAATGACCATATCAATTTTTTCGGAGAGCTTAACGGAGCCTATACCGAAAAGCCTGCGGGCGTTTATGATGCCAACGCCGCGAAGCTCAATGAAATGGCGTATGTTATCGGGAGCGGAGCCTACGAGCGTTTTGTTTGAAACGCGCCTTATCTCAACGGCGTCGTCGGCGATAAGCCTGTGACCTCTCTTTATGAGCTCAAGCGCCGTTTCGCTCTTACCGACGCCGCTGTCGCCGAGCAAAAGCACGCCTTCGCCGTAAACCTCAACAAGCACGCCGTGCCTCGTTATTCTCGGAGCAAGCTCAACACCGAGGTAAGAAATGGTGGCGGACATACAGCCCGAGGTGCTGTCATTGCTCGAAACGACAGGCACTTCGTATTTTTGAGCAAGCTCTATAACTTTTTCATAAATTGTAAGACCTCTCGTAAACACTACCAATGCAGGTTTATGCGAGAAAAAGTCTTCCATTATCCGATTGCTTTCCGCAAGACCCTGGCTTTTGACGTATTCGAGCTCCGCAAGGCCCAAAAACTGGACTCTTCTGGGGTCAAAATAGTCATGATAGCCGGCAAGCATTAAGCCGGGCCTGTTAACGTCCTGGGTGGTGATGAATATTTCGGAAGGGTCTCTCGGCGTGTAAACCACCGTAAGAGACAGGTTTTCCACAAGTTTGTCGAGAGAAACTGAATAGTTTTCGGACATATTTCCCTCCTGTGAGCTTAATAAAGTTTAAGGTCAATAAATGAAAACAGAGTAATAATCCTCTTCTTTTATCTGCGTTTCTTTGAGATTTCCGGTGCTTGAGTCTTTGAGATAAAGAATGCCGTCTTTAAACTCGATAATGCAGTTATAAGAGGCGTTTTTATTTTTGGTGACCCAGTTTTTGCCCGGAGACGAAAGAGCGTAATAAACGCTTTCCTGCATCGTATTTAAGCCGCTTTCAAGGCTCGATATTCTGAAATACTCTATATGGCCCTGAGAATCAAAAGAAACGTAGCACCTGTTAACGGAGCTCTGAATTGCGTAAGTATTGTCGGACACCTTAACAAATTCAAGAAAATCAACGCATTCCTCTCCGCCGGACGTTACCGAATCGTGCTCATAAATGAAAGATGAGCAGTCGGAGGAACAGCTTACGGAATGAACTTCCATAGACTCGTTTCCCGTGAATTTAAGCTTCATAACGGAGCCGTCATTTTCAAACGAAACGTCCGCTCCGTTTGCGTAATCTTCAAAAACTGCCGCTGCCGAAGAGCTGTCCATAGCCTCGGTAAAGCTTTCCGTTAATTCAAAGCCGTCAACAGTGAAAGGAGCGAAAGTGCTCAAAATATACTCGTCGTCAAGGAAATAAGTATCCGGATTTTCATAGGTAAGCTTTTCGTTATAGGACTCTTCAAGCAGAGTTACCTCGGTGCGTATAACCGAGGTAACAGCTTCAAATTCGCCTCTGACGCTCTGAAAGCCGGATTTGTCGTTTTCATAAACGAGCATATTTTTTGTTATGATAATATTTTCCTGTTTGCCGGAGCACGCCGCAAGAAGCGCCGTTGAAAACACAAGAAGAACTACAAGAGCTTTTTTCATTGCGCCTTTTCGGTATCCTTGAGTATTTTGGCAAGCTCCTCCATAAAGGTGTTGATATCCTTAAACTGCCTGTAAACGGAAGCAAAGCGCACGTAAGCGACCTCATCAAGGTCTCTGAGCTTTTCCATAGCCATTTCGCCTATGCTGTCGCTGCTGACCTCACGGTCAAATCCGTTTTGAAGGTTTGCTTCTATGCTGTTAACCGCGTGCTCAAGCTGCTCAAGCGATACCGGCCTTTTTTCACACGCTCTGAGCATACCTCTGAGAAGCTTATCTCTGTCAAAAGATTCTCTTGAGTGGTCTTTTTTAACCACGATAACGGGAACGGACTCTATGATTTCATAGGTCGTGAATCTTTTTCCGCAGGATGTGCATTCTCTTCTTCTTCTGATTCTTTCCCCTTCGTCGGTGGGTCTTGAGTCGATAACCTTGCTGTCTTCACATGCGCAAAAAGGACATTTCATAATAATTACCCCTAAATTATTTTTCTATGAATTTATCAACAAATTCTTTAACCTTTGCTTCGTAAACAGCGGAATTCATTCTGTAGCTTTCTGCGTGAGCCGCGCCCTTTACGAGCAGCAGGTCTTTATATTCGCTGCTGCACGCGCCGTAGAGCTGATGAACCATATAGGTGGGCACGAACGTGTCAGAGTCGCCGTGAATGAAAAGAATGGGAACCTTTGCGGTTGAAACCGCTTCAAGAGGACTTACGTCATTGAAATCATAGCCGTTAATCATCTTGTTAAATTCGTTTGCGGTGCCGAGGAACGGGAACTTCGGCAAATGCATGAAGTTCTTAAGGCAATGCTCAAACTCGGCTTTAACGGAAGTATATCCGCAGTCTGCCACGGTAAATTTAACGTTTTCGGGCAGGCTTTCGTCGCCGCTCATGAGAGAAACGGTGGCGCAGCCCATTGAAACGCCCTGAAGGATAATCTGAATATCGTCGCCGAACTTCTCAATCATCCAGTTGAGCCATTCCATGCAGTCTTTATATTCGTGGTAACCGAAGCCGATGTATTTGCCGTCGCTTTCGCCGCTTGCCTGGTGGTCAACTATAAACACGTTGAAGCCGAGGTCATGGTAGAACTTTGCCATAAGAGAGTATTCGCCGTCGCCCGAGCTTCTGTATCCGTGTGAGCAGAAAGCGTAGAGCTTGCTGTCGTTATCGGCGGGAATCATTTTTGCTTTAAGACGATAATTCTTGGAGTTGATCATTTCATAAGAAATGAAATCGGCGTTGCGATACCAAAGCAGTCTGTCGTCTTCGTCATTTCTTTCGGCGTTTTCCATTGCGGGGCCGACCTTTTCGGCTACCTTTTTGAAAATGAGAGCGTCACGGTTGTGCACCTCGTTAAAGAGCAGATAGCCTGCTCCGAAGCCTATTGCCGCGGCTGAAGCTGCCGTTGCGGTAACGGCAATTATTGCTTTCGTTGATTTTTTCATTTTTAAATACCTCACTTAAGCATATCTTTCATTGTGTATAATCCCGATTCTTTGTTTGCGAGGAATATTGCCGCGTTAACGGCGCCGGAGGCAAACAGAGCTTTGCTGCCGGCTGAATGTGAAATTTTGATAACTTCGTCGTTGCCGGCAAAAATAACTTCGTGCTCCCCTACTATCGTGCCGCCTCTGACGGAATGTATGCCTATTTCGTTTTTGGGCCTTTTTTCTCTTTTTGAGTGACGGTCGTATTCATACTCAACGCCGCTCCCCAGCTCATCTCTAATTGCGTCGGCAATCATATAAGCCGTGCCGCTCGGAGCGTCAAGCTTCTGATTGTGATGAGCTTCAACAATTTCAATATCAAAAGAATCTCCGAGCACTTTTGCGGCCGTCTTTGAAAGCTCGGTAATGAGATTTATGCCGAGAGACATATTTGCAGAACGGAAAACGGCGGTTTTGAGAGAAGCTTCGTTCAGATTTTCAATCTGCTCGTCGCTTAATCCGGTTGAGCATTCCACAAGGCCGACCTTATTGCCTGCGCAGTAGTCAATAACGCCCGATAAAGCCGAAGGATGGCTGAAATCTATAACGACGTCGGCTTTTTCTTTCACTTCGCCGATAGAGGAATATACGGGATAATCTCTTGAAACGGCGGTGTTTAAGTCAACGCCTGCAACTATCTCAACGTTTTCTCTGTCGGACGCGCACTTTGTAACGTATTCGCCCATGTGGCCGCTGCATCCGTTAAGGATAACCTTTACCATTTTACGCCTCCACAAGGCCGTGCTTAACAAGGCTTGCTCTGAGCTTCTCTTTGCCCGCGTCGTTCATTTCAACGAGAGGAAGTCTTACGGGGCCGACGTCAAGGCCCATCATGTTCATGGCTTCTTTAACGGGGATGGGATTTACGTCATAGAACAAAGCGTTGCAAAGGTCAAGCCATTCAAGCTGAAGCTTTCTCGAGCCGATGTAGTCGCCGTCAAGATATTTTTGCACTATATTGTGCGCAACGCCCGGCACAACGTTTGAAAGCACAGAGATAACGCCCTTGCCGCCGAGCGACATAATAGCGGTTGCCTGGTCGTCGTTGCCGGAGTAAATTGCGAGCTCGTCGCCGCAGAGAGAAGCGGTGCGCGCAATCTGGCTGATGTCGCCGTTAGCCTCTTTCGTGCCGACGATAAGCGGATGCTTCGCGAGCTCTGCGTAAGTTTCGGGCTGAATGTTAACGCCCGTTCTTGAAGGAACGTTGTAAAGAATGATGGGAGTCTTTACTCTGTCTGCAATGTAATTATAGTGAGCGATAAGACCCTTCTGAGAGGTCTTGTTATAATAAGGAGTAACGGAAAGAAGAGCGTCAACTCCGCACTTTTCAGCTTCATTTGAAAGCTCAACGGCATATCTCGTGTCGTTGGAGCCTGCGCCCGCGATAACGGGAACCTTGTGGTTCACTATATCAACGCAGAGCTTAATGAGCTTAACGTGCTCTTCGGTGGAGAGGGTTTTTGCTTCGCCCGTTGTGCCGCAAACTACTATTGCGTCGGTGCCTTTTTCAAGCTGATATTCAACTATTTCGCAAAAACGGTCGTAATTAACTGTCTGGTCGTTGTTAAAGGGCGTGATAATGGCAACGCCCGCTCCCGTAAAAATTACCGGCTTCATATTTCTAATTTCCTTTCAGATTAAAATTTGCTTTGAATGTAGCCCTGCTCACAGAGCTGTTCTGCCATGAGCACCGCTCCGCCCGCAGCGCCTCTTAATGTGTTGTGGGAAAGGCAGACGAACTTATAATCATACTGAGTGTCTTCTCTCAAACGGCCCACGGAAATCGCCATACCGTTTTCGAGGTTTCTCTGCAGCCTTGTCTGAGGCAGATTGTCCTCTTCAAAATAATTGAGGAACTGCTTCGGCGCGGAAGGAAGACCGACTTGCTGAGGATAGCCTTTAAATTCCTTCCAGACCTGCTTGATTTGCTCTGCGGTGGGTTTGTTTTTAAACCTAACGAAAACAGCCGCCATGTGACCGTCGGAAGCGGGAACGCGAAGGCACTGAGCCGTGAAATTGGGCTTTGTTGCGGGCACGATTTCTTCGCCTTCGATTTTGCCCCAGATTTTAAGAGGCTCTATTTCGCTCTTTTCTTCTTCGCCGCCGATGTAAGGTATAACGTTATCTATCATTTCGGGCCAGGTTTCAAAGGTTTTGCCTGCGCCGGAAATGGCCTGATAAGTGCAAACGAGCACGTCTTCCACTCCGAAATATTTATCGAGAGGATAAAGCGCAGGAACGTAGCTTTGAAGAGAGCAGTTTGATTTAACGGCTATAAATCCGCGCTTTGTGCCGAGATGCTTTTTCTGAACGTCAATTATCTTTGCGTGGTCGGTGTTAAGCTCAGGTATAATCATGGGCACGTCGGGCGTGTGCCTGTTTGCGCTGTTATTTGAAATAACGGGGCACTCCGCGAGAGCGTAAGCTTTTTCAAGAGCTTTTATATCGTCTTTTTTCATATCTACCGCGCAGAAAACAAAATCCACGGCGGAAGCTATCTCATCTATATCAGCCCCGGCGTCTTTAACTACCATTTTTTTGACGGACTCGGGTATCTCTGTTTGCATTGCCCATTTTGCGCCGACTGCCTCTTCGTAGGTTTTGCCGGCTGATCTTGAGCTTGCCGCAAGCACCTCAAGATTGAACCAGGGATGTTTGTCAATGAGGGTGATAAATCTCTGACCTACCATACCCGTAGCGCCGATAACACCGACTTTGTACTGTGACATTTGAAAACCTCTTTTCTGAAAACACAAAATATCTTGACAATTTGTGCCGTTAATATTAAGATGATACCATACTTAGTATTATTTATCAAGTAAATTTATTTAAAAAAGAAGAAATAATCGTGAATAAAAGTGATTTTTGGTATGATTTGCCCGTGGAACTGATTGCTCAGCATCCCGCAGAGCGAAGAGACAGCTCAAGGCTCATGGTGCTTAACAAGCAGACCGGCAAAACGGAGCATAAAATATTCAAAGACGTTATTGATTATCTGAACCCCGGCGATTGCCTTATTCTTAATGACACAAAGGTTATTCCGGCAAGAATTTACGGCGTGAGAACTGATACCGGAGCGACCGTTGAGTTTCTGCTGCTCAAGCAGCTGAGCGAAAACGAATGGGAAGTTATAACCGGCCCCGGCAAAAAAGCGAGAGAAGGTCATAAATTCACTTTCGGCTCCGGAGAACTTTCGGCTGAAATCATAAAAGTGCTGCCCGACGGAAACAGAATTGCAAAATTCTCTTTTGAAGGCAATTTTTATGAAATTCTTGATAAAATCGGCGAGATGCCCCTCCCCCATTACATAACGGAAAAGCTCGAAGATAAAGACAGATATCAGACCGTTTACGCAAGAGAAAAAGGCAGCGCCGCCGCGCCGACCGCAGGTCTTCATTTTACCCCCGAGCTGCTCAGCGCGATAGCCGAAAAAGGCGTAAAAATAGGTTACGTAACCCTTCACGTTGGGCTCGGCACTTTCAGACCCGTTAAAGCTGAAAAAATCGAAGACCATCACATGCATTCGGAGCATTACTATATGCCCGCCGAAACCGCCGAAATCATAAACGAAACGAAGAAAAACGGCGGCAGAGTTTTCGCCGTAGGAACTACCTGCACGAGAACTCTTGAGTCGGTGGCGCAAAAGAACGGCTGCATCTGCGCCGACGAAGGCAACACGGATATATTTATCTATCCGGGCTATGAATTCAAGTGCATTGATTGCCTTATTACAAACTTCCACCTGCCCGAAAGCACTCTTATAATGCTCGTGAGCGCATTCTGCGGTTATGAAAACACGATGAACGCTTACAAAGAAGCCGTTAACGAGAGATATAGATTCTTTTCATTCGGTGACGCAATGCTGATAATATAAAAATCGCAATATAGTGATAAAAACCCGCCGCATTCGGCTCAATACCGTTTGCGGCGGGATAATTTTATCTTATGTAAACTCTCTTAACTCTTTTCGCGATGCGGCACGGGAGCTCGTAGTTGAATGAATGCGCAAGCTCGCTTACCTCTTCCATAGAGAGGCGTTTGCCGCCTTGAGAGCCGACAAGCACGACTTCGTCGCCGGGCTTACAGTCAATGCCGGTAACGTCAACCATAAACTGGTCCATACAAACTCTGCCCGTAATAGGCGCGTACTGACCGTTTATGAGAACTCTGCCGATGTTTGAAAGGCAGCGGGGATAACCGTCTGCGTATCCTACGGGAATTGTCGCAATCTTTCTCGTTTCATCGGTGGTATAAGTTGCGCCGTAGGATATTTCCCTGCCCTTCTCAAGCTCTTTAACGTGAGAAATTGAAGCTTTCCACGTGAGAACGGGCTTTATGGGCAGAAGGCACGGGTCAACCTCGTTTGAAGGATAAAGACCGTAGGTAATAATGCCCATGCGGCACATATCGAAGTATTCGTCAAAATTCATTATGCCGGCGCTGTTGTTGAGGTGCTTTATGGGAACGTTTATTCCCCTCTCCTCAAGCATTGCGCAGAATGTTTTGAAGCGCTCTCTTTGGGCTTTTGCCCTCGTTAAATCGTAACTGTCGGCAGTTGCGAAATGTGAGAAAATACCCTCTGCGTATATCCCGGGCAATTCGCTGATTTTCTTGCAGATATCGGCGTCTGATTCCGTCACCTGAAAACCTATTCTGCTCATTCCGGTATCAACGCAAAAATGGAAAGGCGTATTTTTGCCCTGTTTAACGCTCTCATCAGACAGCGCAAGCGCGTCTTCATAGCTAAAAATCGGAATTCTGATGTCATATTTGCAAACGGTTTCATAATCCCACGGGAACACTCTGCCTAAAATCAAAACAGGCTTTTTTATGCCGTTTTCTTTAAGCTCAACCGCTTCCTCAATGCAGGCAACGCCGAAGAAATCGCATTTATCGTCAAGCAGTTTTGCAATTTCGACGCTGCCGTGGCCGTAAGCGTCGGCTTTGACTACGGCAAGAATTTTTGCTTTGCCGCCGATTTTGTTTTTTACCGAATTAAAATTGAATTCAACCGCATTCAAATCAATTTCGGCGCATGTTCTGTAATTCATTTTATCGCCTCTTCAAGATCAACGATTTGAATATTGTTTTGCTCAAAAGCTTTTCTCAGCTCTTCAACAAATTTGAGCGCTTTTTCGCCGTCGCCGTGAACGCAAACCGAATGAGCCTCTATGGAAATATCTTCGCCGGTGTAGGCTTTGACTTTGCCCTCTTTGACCATTCTTAAAACTCTTGCTATCGCTTCGTTTTCATCGGTTATCATTGAGCCTTCAAGGCTTCTCGCGCGAAGAGTGCCGTCCGCTTCATAAGCTCTGTCGGCAAAAACCTCGCAGGCGTATTTTAAGCCGTTTGCTTTAGCAGCCTCAACCATTTGCGAGCCGGAAAGAGCAAGCAGAATAAGGCCGCTGTCATAGTCCTTTATCGCTTTAACTATAGCGTCGGAAAGCGCTCTGTTTTTCGCCGCCATATTGTACATGGCTCCGTGAGGCTTAACGTGCTGAAGTTTAGCTCCGTTTGCTTTCGCGAAAGCGTCTATCGCTCCGAGCTGATATAAAGTGAATTCATAAACCTGCTCGGGAGTAACGTCCATATTGGTTCTGCCGAAATTCTCTTTGTCGGGATATCCGGGATGAGCGCCGAAGCTGACGGAGCTGTCAACGCAGAGCTTAATGGTCTTGTTCATCATTGCGCTGTCGCCCGCGTGAAAGCCGCATGCGATATTTGCCGACGAAATAAGAGGGATTATCTGAGCGTCAAACGCCGCTCCTTCGCCGAGATCGGAATTTAAATTGATTTTATACATCTTAAAGTCCTCCTTAAAATTTAAGCGAGGTGTTTTTAACGTCCGTTATAAACATATGACCGGGAGCGTGAGTGATTGCGATGGGCGGCTTTGACTGCATCACAACGTTTTGCGGAGTTACGCCGCAAGCCCAGAAAACGGGAGTTTCGCCGGGATTGATCGTAACGGAATCGCCGTAATCGGGCTTCGTTATGTCTTTAATACCGATGGTTTCGGGGTTTCCTATCTGAATGGGCGCGCCGTGAACCCTCGGCATTTCAGCCGTGACGTTAACCGCCTTTACAACGAGCTCATCGGGAATGGGCCTCATTGAAACGACCATATTTCCGTGAAATTTGCCGGCGGATTTAAGCTCAATATTCGTGTTGAACATAGGCACGTTTTTGCATTCTTCAATGTGTCTTACGGGTATATCCGCCTCAAGCAGCTCGCTTTCAAACGAAAATGAGCAGCCGATAAGAAAATAAACGAAATCCTCTCTCCAATAATCCGAAATATCGGTAACTTCCGATTTAAGCTCGCCGTATTCCCAGATTCTGTATTTCGGAAAATCCTTGCAAACGTCGCCTTCGGCTGCCATAAACTTGAATTCCTTTTTGCCGACGTCGCCGACCTCAAGCACCGGGCAGGGCTTGGGGTTTCTCGTGCAAAACAGCAAAAAATCAAAAGCGAGTTCTTTTGGCAAAATGCAAAGGTTAGCCTGAGCGTAACCGTTGCACATGCCGGAAGTCTGGCAGGTGATTTCTCCTTTTCTTATCAGCTCTTTAACGCTTTGAGGAGACATTGAGGAATAATCCATGATTCTTACCCCTTTATCAGTTTTTCAAAATATTTTTTCTCTTTGATTGCTTCGCTTTCGGCTTTTTTAACGCTCACCTTTTCAAAACGAACGGTGTCGTTTGATTTTGCCTGAGCAAGCTTCGGCAAATCGCAGGAAATAACGGTTGCGATTTTTGCGTATCCGCCGGTTGTCTGATGGTCCGCCATGAGAATTATAGGCTGACCGTTTCTCGAAATCTGAACGGAGCCGAAGGTGATGCCGTCGGAAATTATATCCATTCCGTTTTTGCCCTTGAGAGCTATGCCGCTGAGCCTTATGCCCATTCTGTCATAAAACGGAGTAACGGTATAGGTCTGTTTTAAAAACAGATTTATATCGGTATCGGTGAACATATCGTCCTGCGGGCCCATAACTACTCTTACGGTAATGTCGGACGGGTATTTATCCTCTTCAATCGTTTTATAAACGTCGGGGTGTCTGAATTCTTTGCCCAGCTCCAGCTCATCGCTCTTTTTAAGCTTTCTGCCCTCAAAACCGCCTATTGAGAGCTTTTGATTAAGCGACGCGCTGCCCATAACAATAGGCACGTCAACTCCGCCCGAAAAAGCAAGGCAGCATCTCAGACCCGTTACAGCGGCGCCGAGCGACAGCACGCTCCCCTTTTTGGCGAGAAAAGCTCTGTTATTAGTTATGGGCACTCCGTTTAAAACGGGAGACATATTCGCTCCGCTCAGGCAAAAATAAGCGTCTTCGGTAAATTCGCATTTTATGCCCGTCATAGTCATCTCAATAACGGGAGCGCATAAATCGTTGCCGCAAAGCGCGTTTGCCGTTTTCATGGCTTTTAGGTCCATGGCGCCGCTTTGCGTGAAGCCGTTTTTCATTAGTCCGAAACGGCCGCTGTCCTGAACGGTAGAAAGCATACCGGGGCTTAAAATCTTAATCATAATTCTTCCTCCCGATATTTAACCGTATATTTATTTTCGGCTATCTGCTTTTCAATTTCATCATATTGCTCTCTCGTTACGGAAACGAAGTTAATGTAGTCCCCCGCTTCGTAGAGTATGGGAGGCTCCGCTTCGGGGTCGTAAACCGAAACGGGCGTTTTGCCGATAAGCCTCCAGCCTCCGGGCGAAGCTATGGGATAAATTCCCGTTTGCTCTCCGCCTATACCGACAGCGCCTTTAAAAATCTCAAGCCTCGGATTTTCAAGGCGGGGCGTAAACAGTCGCTCATCCATTCCGCCGAGATAGGCAAAGCCGGGCAAAAAGCCGAGCATATAAATGAGATAAGGCTTCGAGGTGTGAAGCTCGATTATTTCTTCTTTTGAAAGGCCCGTATGCTCGCTGACGGACTCCATATCGGGAGCAAATTCTCCCTCATAGCAAACGGGTATTTCCCACACCTTGACCTTTGATTTTTCGCTTATCTTTATCTCTGAAATCAGCTTTTTGAGCTTTGATTTAAGAGATGATGAAGATATAACCGCGCAGTCGTAAAGCACGGTAAGAGAAGCAAATGTCGGTATGGTTTCGGTAACGCCTTTTATCTGCTTTTCCTGCACCAAAGAGGCTAACGCAGTGACGTATGCGTTAACCTCTTTGCTTATTTCTTTTTTGAATTGTACCGTAAGAGCGGTGTCTCCGTTTTGTAAAAATGAATATATCATTTGTAAAACCCTTTTGATATAGTTTTTTCAAACCAAAGCTGAGTTTTATCTGCTACTGTCGGAGGATATTCTATGAGCGCTTTCATCATGGAAATCATGGGAAGCACAATGTTTTTGCCTATGCCGTCAATATAGGGCCTCGCTTCGCCGTACATATCGAGCATGCCGGCGCTCGCCGCAGCGTCCATAACCGCGGATTGAATATCGGCGGAATGGAACAGCTCAGTTTTGCCGAGCATAAACGAAATTGCAGCCATAATGGCGTTGCAGCCCCAATCGGAAACGGTGGCAGTGAGGAGGCAATCGGCAGTTGTGTCGGCAAGAATGCCGTATCCCGTGCCGGCTTTACAGCCGCCGAGCTCCGCATAGGGAATGTATTCTCTTATGTGGTCTTCGATAGTCGCCATGCCGATTTCGTTGCCGAGGTCGCCTATGGAGATGCAGAATATACCCTCTTCGCGGCACTTTTTAAACAGCACGTCGTATTTCGGCTCGATTTCGGTCGTATTAACGCCCGTTGCGTTGTGATAATAGCCGTTTTTGTTGCTGCCCGGAGCTTCATTTGAAAAAACGAAGCTCGGCTTACCGTGAGAAAGAATTTCATCAGCCTGCTTCTCGGCAAGCTCAATATCTTTTGTAAACGGTATAACGCAAACGGTGTTTTCGCCGAAATCGTCAAGGCTGTCGGAAATTTCAAAACCGAGCACCTTGCTCATTTTTTCAATCGCTTTAACGCATTGCTCGGGAACTATCATAACGGGCTTTGCCGCAAAAGCCTTAATTAGAAAATGAGCAAAAACCGTTGAAGAAATAATGCCATCTGTTTCGGCTTCGTTCCACGGCGGCAGAACGAAACCCGTTAAAATGAATACCTTCTCCCCTGCTTTAGCGTGGTCAATGACGCCTCTTGCGCAGTGAACGGAAAGCGGCTCTCCGGCATATTTTCTCGAGCCTTCATAGAGGATGCGGCAAACGCCGTATCCTCTCGGGTCGAGATTCATCAAAGTATCAAGATTATCGCCGATGTTTAGCAGCGTAAGTTCGTCTTTATTCATCTTATTTACCGCATTGCGCCTCAAAATCAGCTACAAGAGCGTCCTGAATGGTTTTAAGCATTTCGGGAGCTTTGCCGCCAACGGGTTTGCCGTCGACCGTTTTAACGGGAATGCAGAAGGAGCCGGTGGAATGGACTATAACCTCGTCGGCATCCATAAGCTCATCGAGAGTGTAATCTCTTTCTTCTGTTTCAAAGCCGAGGTCCTGAGCAAATCTCAGAAGTCTTATTCTTGCCGTGCCCGGAAGAATTTTATCGTCAAGAGGATGAGTGATTACCTTGCCGTCTTTGAAGATGGAAACGTTTGAATGAGCGCATTCGGTTACGATATCGCCTCTGTGGAATATCGCTTCCTGGCAGCCTGCTCTTTTTGCGGCTGTTGCGCCGAGGCAGGAAGGAATGAGGTTGAGAGTTTTGCAGTTGCAATAGAGAAATCTCTTGTCTTCAAACGTGATTACGTCAATAGGAGCGTAAGTATCCTGCACCTTGCACGGGGTCAGCGTTATCCAAAGATTGCCTATCATGCCCTCTTCAAACACATGCTCTCTCAGTCCGCTGCCTCTTGTAACCTGCATGTAAACGAACTGGTCGCCGTCGTCAACCTTTTTGACGAGGTCGTTGAGCAGAGCTTCAAGCTCGGCTCTTTCAATGGGCATATTGATGTCAAGAATTTTGGCGCTGTTATAAAATCTGTTGAGATGAGCGTCCATATCAAAAATGATATGATTATGAGCGTAAGTAGCGTCATAAATTCCGTCGCCGAACCAGCAAGCGCGGTCAAGCATGGGGATGCTCATTTTTTCGATTTCGTCATATTTCCCGTTGTAGTAGCCTAAATTCTGCATTGCAAATCACTCCTGACTGAAATTAATCACGACACAATATGAAATGTGTCGTTTTTTGCATTATTATTCTAATACAAATAATGAGCGGTGTAAAGAGAAAACATAAAAATCTTGAAGAAATTTTAATGTTATATCGGCTGTAATAATTCTAAATAGGAACTATATTCATTGACAATATTTTTCTGAGGCGATATAATGAATTAGAAATAAAAAATCAAGGAGGAAACAGCCGTGAAACCGCTATTGTTAAGCATATTATTCATACTGCTGATAATTGTGTTTGCTTCGGTTTACAAAAACAATAAAAACGGCAATTCAACAGACGACGAAGACGACGATGAAGAAATTGACGATCTCCTCGATATGTATGAGGAAGACGACTGGGATAAATGATTATAATGAATTTTCATTTGATTTCAGTAAGTTTTAATGCCGAATATAACCGAAAGAAACCTGATTTGATTGCCAAATCAGGTTTCTTTTTATGGTTAAATCAGTCGGTAATTACTATTCTTCCCTGACCATAGGGATCGGCGTAATCACTGCCTATTTCTCCGCCGAGAGTTTCTTCAATATAGTCAATCAACACCTGATTGTCAAGCTTGAATTCTTCCTGAATTACGTTTGCACCGTCAAATGCGGTAAAGCCGTCTCCGTTTGAAAGGATGGTAAAATCAGCGCCTGCCAAAGTATACGTTTTATCCGGCTCAAGCGGTTCGCCGGCAATTTTAACGTTTTTAACTCTGCGCTCGCCCTCAATACCGCTGCACATCTTTTCGTCGTTCGCTTTACAAGGGCTCGGCACTGTTACGTCAACCTCATAGCTCATTCCGGCAACTTGAAGGAAAGCGCCGTTTTCTTCGGGCAACGCGCTTACACCCCATTCAAGAGCGTCAAGAATCTGCTGACCCGAAACCTCAACTATGCAAATCTGATTGCCAAACGGAAAAACATCAATAATATTTCCGTAAGTGATTTCGCCTTTGGGGATATTTGTGCGGATGCCTCCGCCGTTTACCACCGCAATATCGGCGCCTGTCTGCTGCAAAATAGCGTCAGCGCAGAAATCGCCGAGATTGGTTTCGGCGCGGCGAACCATACGAACGAAATTTCCGAGATTGTCTTTTTCCTCAGGGTCGTTAATAGTCAGCTCAGCCGCTGTCTGACCGATTTTCTGTTTTAATTCTTCTTCAAGCTTCGCTTTTGCCGCTTCAATTTCTTTGCTTATATCATTATTTATTCCCATTAGCTCCGCGGCGCTTTCATCATTAGTCCAGCTCCATACATCGGTTTCGGTAATTCCCTCGTCTTTTGATATAATGCTGTAACCGATACAGTTAAGCTTTGTGCCGCAGGCGGAACGAACGACATCTTCTCCGTCCTTATTTTTCATAACGACCTGTTCGGTATCGTGCGAATGGCCGTCCAAAAACACGTCAATTCCGTTTGTATGCTCTATTACGTCGGCATACGTCCAGGGATGAGCTTCCGAGTTCATGCCCATATGTCCCATAACGTATACGTAATCGGCGCCCTCGCTTCTCGCGCTGTCAACGGCATTCTGCACCGTTGAATAAACCGCTTCACCGCTTGAATCCTGCATAAAACCGTAAATCGTTTCGCCCGCTTCATTTTGGAAGTTGGAAGCAGCCGAAGACGTTAACGTTTCGGGAGTAGTTACGCCGACAAAGGCTATTTTCTTACCTTGAATCTCTTTTATGATATAAGGCTCAAATACGGGCTCGCCTTCTTTTGTGATATTACAGCTGATATACGGAAAATCCGCCTTTTCGGTAAGCTCAAGAAAACGGTCTGCTCCGAAATCAAATTCATGATTTCCCGGAATGGCTATATCATATTTCATAGAATTCATTAGGTCAATCATCGCTTCGCCCTTTGTGAGCGTGCCGAGGGTTTCACCCTGAATAGAGTCGCCGTCATCGACTAAAACAGTGGTATAGCCCTGCTCCTCCAGATTGCTGCGGATTTGCCAAAGGCCTGCGTAGCCGAAGCCTTTATCAACGCCGCAATGAACGTCGCTTGTAAAAAGTATAACGATATCCCCGTTTTTTTCAACCGTTGCGCTCTGTTCGGTACGGCTGCTGCCGCAGGAAACAAAACAGCACAACATTATAACGGAAATAATCAGCGCAGTAATTCTTTTAATTTGACTCATAAAAAATTCTCCTTTGCGAATATATTGTCATAAAACCAAATATATTATATCAAAGCCTCAAAGTTTTTCAAGTTAAATTATGTTTATCGCGAAAACTCACTCGCTCCGCTGCTCCTCCTTTTCCCAAAAAGATTTCATCTTTTCGGGTAAAGGAAAAAGTGATATATCTCGCTTTCGCTCGATGTGATATGTTTTCCTTACGGCAAAAGTGATATTTTTCGCTGACGCGAAAAGTGATATTATATTCGCGAAAACTGCGCAACGCGCAATATCACTCGGCGTAAAGCCGAATATAACTGCAAAGCAATATAACTCGCCGCAGGCGAATATAACTGAAAAAAGCACTGCTTTCGCAGTGCTTTTTTCTGGTCCGAGTGGCGAGACTTGAACTGCGTCGTCGCAAGCTGCGTATCGCTCGTTTCCGCGCCTATCAAAAGCTTGTTTGCGCGAAAACTCACTCACTCCGCTGCTCCTCCTTTCCCCAAAAAGATTTCAACTTTTCGGGGACCCCGTAATTTTAGAGGCCGTGAGTTCAATGTATTGCGTGCAGATAAAGAAAAAACCGACACATACAGTGTCGGTTTTTTCTTGGTCCGAGTGGCGAGACTTGAACTGCGTCGTCGCAAGCTTCGTATCGCTCGTTTCCGCGCCTATCAAAAGCTTGTTTGCGCTAAAACTCACTCACTCCGCTGCTCCTCCTTTCCCCCAAAAGATTTCATCTTTTCGGGGACCCCGTTATTTTAGAGGCCGTGAGTTCAATGTATTGCGTGCAGATAAAGAAAAAACCGACACATACAGTGTCGGTTTTTCCTTGGTCCGAGTGGCGAGACTTGAACTCACGGCCTCTTGACCCCCAGTCAAGCGCGCTACCAACTGCGCCACACCCGGATGTGCCTCATTTAAGACAGCGGGACTATTATAACATAAGAAACGAAAAAGTCAAGCAAAAATTTAATGACAGCTTGAAGTTGATCACAACTCATAAAAGCCGGAATCAAGCATAACGTATTCTGATTTTTCCGTTCTGATATATTTATAAACGGGCTCGTTGAATATGCGATAATCCTTGACGCTGTATGATTCAAGGCCAACGGTTCTTATTTTAAAAGAGCTTGCGTTGCAAACGTAAAGATAATTGTCATAAATGGAAATTCCGGTGGGATGAGAAAAAGTTTTTTCTTTGGCTGAGCCTATTCTGAATTCAATTCTGCCGTATTTGAGAGAATAATTTATAATTGCGTTCGCTTCGGGCACTGCCATCCACAGGTCTCTGCCGTTTGGCTCGGGCGAAACTGCGGGATGGTTTTTGTAAGTTACCTTCAAAGTTTTTGAAATAATGCCTTCATTATCAAAAACTATCACGGTGCCGTTATCATAAGCGGCAATATTCGTGTCGTCCGTTACGGTGTGAATGTTGCAGGTGACGAAATCACCGAGCTGTTTTGCAAAAGCAAATCCGCTTTCTCCGTATTTTTCCGAAATATATTTGTTGACGGGTATTCTCTTGAATTCGTCTTTTTCGGTGCTGTATTCAAAAAATGAAACTATGTCTTCGCCGCTTTTTGAATTTTCCTTGCAGGCGTAAATAAAGCCTGTCGGCACAATGAAAATATCAAGAATGTCGGCGTTAAACAGCTTTTGCAAATTCGCACTTCCTCTCAAATAAAATCCCGCCTTGCCGGGATCAGCCGCAAGTAACCTGCGTTAAAGCAGGTGGGTGCCTCCCATCGGGTTCGCGCTCCCTTCGTCCGCATAAATGCGGGAGGTCTGCAATCCGCCGACGGAGTCCGGCTCCCGTATAAAATGTTGTAGGGTTACTTAAGGGCTGAAGTTATCGCACAAGGCAGGGTGAAACATGCCGGGTTAAATTAGCTTATTATTCCTCTTCTTCGTCGCTGTAAAGCTCGGCAAATCTTTCGAGGAAAAGATTGCCCACTTCTTCATATTCCGCTTCGTCCTCTATCGGATAAAGCGTCGCTTCTTCTTCGCCGTCTTCCTGAACGACCTTCAGCACGATGAATTCATCGCTCATTTCGTCATCGGGGCTTTCGGGAAGGTCCGACAGAGCCACATATCTGCCTTTATCGGTTTCAATACGGTCGAGCTCTTCAAATATATGCTCTTTGCCGTCTTCGTCAATTACGCTTATTATATCGGGAGCGTATTCTTCATCGCACATTTTATTCTTCCTCCGAATATGATTTATAAATGAAGTCGTAAAGCTGCTGCCTGCAGCCTTCAAGGTTGATGATTTCGACCCACTGCCCTCCCCTGTAGTCGGCATACATAAGCTCTTCGGTGGGAATTCTTATCTGCTGAATGTCGAAGGCGAGGAACGCAAAGCCGCATTTGTAAGCGAGCAAAGCGATTTCAAAAGCGGAAAGGTCGGTTTCAAGCATCGGCAGCACCTCTCTTGCCATTCTGAAAAGCTCGGGAGGGCTCGTGTGCTTAACTTTGTTGATTATGGCAGTTATCACTTTTCTTTGCCGGTAGGTGCGCATATAGTCGGAGTCCAGCTTGCGAATTCGGCTGTAAACGAGCGCAACGTCGCCGTTAATATGAACGCTGTCTCCTGATGAAACGGTGTGCCTCGTTGTTTTGTTGATGAATGAAGCTTCGCTCGGTGTGATTTCAATATCAATGCCGCCGAGCTTGTCGATTATGGCGGTGAACATTTTGAAATCAACTTTAACGTAGTGGTCGATATCAGCGCGGAAATTATATTCGAGCGTGTCGGTCAAAAGCTGAGAGCCGCCGTAAGCGAAAGATGCGTTGAGCTTGTGATATTCGCCGGACGAAGGAATAACGACCCAGCTGTCTCTCAAAAAAGACGCCATTTTGATTTTACCGTGCTTATAATCGAGCGAGAGCAAAATCATGGAGTCCGACCTCGACGATGAATCGCTTTCGCCGTCAATGCCGACAAGCAGAATATTGGTAATAAGCGGGCTGTTATTGAGCTCTGATTTTGAAATATATTCGTTTGATTTAAGGTCGTTTCTCGTGTACCCGGCAGTCAATGCCGTGAGAGTTATAAACAGAGTTACGACAACGAGAATTATCGCAATGATTTTTAAAAAAGTTTTTAAAAACCTTTTCTTTTTGCGCTTTTTCTTTTTGGGAGGCTCTTCGTACTCCGGCTCAAATTCGGGCTCGTATCCGTTTGAATTAACGTCATCTAAATCAATTTCAACCGGCTGAGGCGAAAAATAAATATCATCCATATTACTGTCCCTTTCACACCTGTTTATTTTATAGCAAAAGAGAGTTATTTTCAAGCATAAAGTAACTATCTTTGAAAAAAGTTAAATATTTAAACAATTTTTCAAAAAAATCTTGATTTTTTGCCGATATCGTGTTAATATAATCCCACCGCATGGGGGTGTAGCTCACTTGGGAGAGCGCTTGAATGGCATTCAAGAGGTAAGGGGTTCGATCCCCCTCATCTCCACCAAAGCGTCATAATCCGAACCCTAAGCCTGTCGGCGAAGGATTCGGATTAGTCGTTTTTATGAAGTAAATAATCATTATATGAATTTCTTTTACTTGTTTCATTTTTTAGTAAGGGCATTTTGGACATTTTTTCACCGATACGGTATCGGTGTTTTTGTACCGTTTCGCTCTCAGTTTTTACGTAATATATATTTCATCCTCTAAAGAATTCCATTCAATAAAAGTACAAAATCAAGAAAAATAGCGGAGCAAAGCTTAATTACAAGCATTGCTCCGCTATCCTTTACTTGGTTTCCGAATGTGTAATATCATCGGTTTTACCGTCTTTCATTTCGTTTTGCATCATTTGCCAGAAACTGAAAGCGAGTGAATGGATAACTGTATCCGGTATCTCAAAATCTTCAGTCTCTCGCTCCTGAATATTTGTTGATACATCAGCCAATTACGCGGTATACAAATATATCCATATCTTCAAATGACCTCTTCATTCATAATCCTCCTCTCTTTTGTATTTTACGGATGGGCGCGGTCGTTACTTTGAAATCGGTTTCAAAGCCTGAAGTCACTTATGACTGTCGCGCTTCAGATTGATAATGTTTTCTGAAGTTGTCACCTTTCGGGTGAATAACGGGATTTGGTTTTATGTTTCTGTAAGGATTCCTGTCTTCGGCGTTCACGGAATTCATATAACTCGTCGGCAAGTTTGTCTTTTCCGCCTCGCATCTCAATTATGTCGGTAAGGCTGGTTCGCATGGAACTGTTCTCTTTTTCAAGCGTTTTGATTTTCTCATCCTTTTCGGCAACGGTTTTGTTCTCTTCGGCAAGGCGAGTGTTTTCTTTGGTAAGAGCAATTATTGTTCTGTGCCAGGATCTGGCTTTGTCAACAATGGATTTTATCGCGTTGCTGATTATAGGAATAATCCTCTTTCTGTAATCGGCAGCCGTTTCCTTTTTCTCCGGCTGAGGCAGTATACTTGATACTTTCGGAATCTCTTTTTCGAAATCGCCGCGGATTGTTTTGACAAGAGCCGCCGTTTCATCAAGCTCGGCCTGTGCAATGGTTTTGTCGTGAACAAGCTCGGTAATCTCATCTTCAAGCGCCGATTTTTCGGATTCAAGCTTATCAACCGCCATAACGCTTTTTCTGATTATGTTTTGCTTTTCTTCTTCGATATCCGATATTTCGGCTCTCAGATTATCCGCCTGTTTTTCGAGAATGTATAAATCTTTTTCAAGATGTTCTTTTCCCGTCTGCGGATGATATACTTCCACTCCGTGATTGTTGCATATTGTTTCCAATCTCTCGTTTTCGGAATGTATCCATTTTACCTGTGCGGTTCCTTTGAAAGTGTCTGTAACAAAACCCATTTCCTCAAGCGCCTTGGATGAACTGACCTGTTTCTTCATACCTCTCGTATAATTTGTTCCTACAGGTATGTAGTCAATATGAACATGCGGAACTCCCTGTTCATCGGCGTGGTAGTAACAGCCGAACATATACATATTCGGATTCTTTTCTTTCCACCCTTCAACAAACTCGGTCAGAATCTCATAACTTAACTCCTCGGGTATTCTCTCTTCCATATTACCTATTGATACAATCATTTCATAAGCGGTATGCTTCTGCTTGTCATTTCTGATTTTCTCATAGTAATCGGAAATTTTGCGGTCGTTCCGTTTTTGTCTCGAATTGTATTCGGCCACAGCGGAATCAAACAATTTGTGATATGCTTCTTTTTCCGTAAGATTGCAGCCGAACCAGACTTCATGCTTGCCGTTCGGATCAATATGCGCTTCTTTGTCGGTTATACGCTTGTCACGGATATTATGCTGCCTTGCTATTTTTGTTCCTACATGAGTTGCTATTGTATATGCCGGCATAGTCACCTTGAGAATGTTCTGCAAATTGTGGATTTGCTTACACCGAATATTGAGACAAGTTCGCTGATTGTGAATCCCGTTTCAAAGTGCATACTTCTTACTTCACTCTCTTCTTCGGGGGAGAGTTTTCTTTTTCTTCCGATGTTGTGATGAATTACGGGACTGAGAATATATTGAAAATATACTTTATTGCCGTAGCTACCCGAATTTTTCTTCACAAATTCATAATGATACATATATGATATTGCTTTCAGAAATTCATCCTTCTCTGTTTCATCGCCGTTTTCAACTTCAATGCTGAGTTTAATACTCGTTTTTATCAACCTTCCTTCTTGTTTCAATTTTGTTTCATAATGAACATATTTTCGGCACGTGTTTCGTTACTGACTTATGACTATGTCAAAAGCAGTAACTCAATACCGGTTATGACGTGCCATCATAACCGGATTGAGGCCTGCCGGCGGCACTGAACATTTTACTCACTCCCTTCGTGACAGATTAGCACTAATCACATATGCTTAGTATCTGATTATAATATATCATTAAATGTTCAGTATGTCAAGCAAAATATTAAACAATAGTGATAAATATGCTTGACATAGTAAATCCGATATGCTATGATAACCTCACAGAATTAATCGCGGAGGTATTATCATGGCTATATCGGAAAGGATACATTTCTTCAGGACGAAGAATAATATGACTATGAAAGAGCTGGGGAACAGACTCGGATTCTCCGAGAAAACCGCCGATGTGAGAATCGCCCAATATGAGACAGCGAAGAGATTGCCGAAGGCGGATACAACCGAAAAGCTTGCGGCAATATTCAATGTATCGCCCGAGGCATTGAATGTTCCGGATATAGACAGTTACACGGGACTTATGCACACCCTGTTTGCTCTTGAGGATATGTATGGTTTATACATAGATGACATAGACGGAGAGCTTTGCCTGAGACTTGATAAAACAAAAGGCACAACCTATGCCACTCTTTTTGAAATGCTTTTTGCCTGGAACCGGAAGAGGAAGGCAATGAGACGGGGCGAGTTATCAAAAGACGATTATGATACATTTAGATACAATTTCAAGTTATCGGATACCGATATGATTACGGCGAAAGTGCCGAGGGAGGAATAAACATTATTTTCCCTTACCATTTATTTTGACATAATTTGAAACAGAATCCATAAATATCAAAGGGAACGGAGAATTCGTTGTTCTCCGTTCCCTTAAAAATGCAAGAAATATTCTATTGTTAAATTGCTCGGTTATTTTACATTTTGGCCGTTTTATTTTACATTTTTATAAAAGGTATTGACATTTGAATAATTCTGAAGATATTGTGGTGTGTCATCTAATGATTTGCCTTGACAAACTGGAATTTGTTTCACTAAAACCAGTATTTATCGTGATTTTTCCATATAAACGTGTTCGTCGGTTCTGTTGTATTCACGAAAACCGCACTTTTTATAAACACATATCGCCCTTCCATTTTCGGGATTAGCTCTCAAAACGATCTTCTGCAATCCGAATTGTTTAAAACCGAATTCCAAAAGCGCCCCAACGGCTTCGGTCCCGTATCCCATATTCTGCTTTTTTGCGGTTATGGCGATTCCGAGTTCCTTGACCGAATCACTGATCTCCATGAGTTCGATATTCCCGATAAAGGCCCCGGTTTTCTTCTCGATCATGGAAAAGATCACGGCTTTTTCTTCAAGCTTTTTACGTACCCATACGGTTTCGTCTTCCGCGGTAAACTGCCTGTCTCTTTTAGTTTTATATATAAATCTGTTGACGTTTTCGTTATCATTTATCATTATGAGGTAATCGTTTATCAAGCGTTCCGATATTTCGACAAAGCTGATCCTGTCAGATTCAAATATTTGTTTCAAGTTATTCCCTCCGCAAATCCCGATTTGTATTATTCTTTCTGTGTGATTTATCCCGATAAACCGGAATTTGTTATTCGGAATATCGTTCAAGCAGTTTTTTATACTCGCCTTTGAAATAATATGACCTGCCGTTTTTGTTTTCGCCCACGGCGGTCA
>CAJOLX010000002.1 GCA_905235625.1 uncultured Clostridia bacterium | reverse complement strand
ATAGAAACGGACGAAGGCTGGCTGCTCTTTTATCACGGAGTGCTTACAAGCTGCAACGGCTTTACTTACAGCATGGGAGCGGCTCTGCTCGATAAAGACGAGCCCTGGAAAGTGCTTCACCGGGCGGACAGCTTCCTGCTCGCTCCGCACGAAAATTACGAGTGCGTCGGCGACGTGCCAAACGTAGTTTTTCCCTGCGCGGCTCTTGCCGATTCCGAAAGCGGAAGAATAGCGATTTATTACGGAGCGGCCGATACGAGCGTAGCCCTCGCTTTCACAACCGTTGACGAAACCGTTAACTACATTAAGGCGCACGACCTTATCGGCGGCTGATTTTCAGGCAAAAATATTACGGACGCGGAAAGTAAAATCCGCGCCCGTATTTTTTAAGCTTAATTTCAGATGATGTTTGAATATGCCATTTCCATAATTTTGGAGAGAGCGACCGCGTCGTCAATTCCGTAAGGAATTTCGCTGCCGTTAATAATGCCGTCAACCCAATATTCAATGGGGGAGGGCTTGCCTGCGGGAAGGCAGGGGAATACCCAGCCGCTGCCGACGTTATAGCAGGTTTTATTGAGAAATCCACCTGCGAGAATAGTGCCTTTTGAACCCACAAGCTCAAGCTCAAACGGATTATTTTCGGCAACGAACGCAGTTTCGCTCACGCCGATCGCGCCGTTTTTATATGTGATAATCGTTACGGCGTTGTCTTCAACGGAGCTTACCTTCACGTTAGTGAAAGCGGAGGAGGCGTTGAGAGGCTCTCCCATAAGCCAGTTTAAAACGTACATCGAGTGAGCGCCGAGGTCCATCATCGCGCCGCCACCGCAGGTATTTTTATCATAAAACGTTTGAGGCAGCCAGTCGGACGACGCTCCGTTATGAGCGTTTCTCATTCTGCAATAATTCACTTCGCCTATAAGGCCGCTGTCAACAGCTTCCTTAACCCATATAAAATCGGGTTTTGAACGCCAGGGGAAGGATATGCAAAACTTAACGCCGTTTTTATTGACGGCTTCTTTAACTTCGAGAGCGTCTTTTTCGTTAAAGCAAAGCACCTTCTCGGTGAAAACGTGCTTTCCGGCATTTGCCGCTTTAATAATAACTTCTTTATGAAGGTCGGTTGAGGTGCAAACCAAAACGGCGTCAACGTCTTCTCTCGCGAGGAATTTATCATAATCCTCTTCAAAGTCGCAGGAATAACGAAGGGCGTTTTCTTTGCCGCTTATGACATCGTTATCCCAAAGCGCCGTAATAACGCAGTTTGGATTATTCTTAATACTGTCCGCATAGCCGTTAAAATGAACGTGCCACGTGCCGACAAGACCTACTCTTATCATAACAATCTCTCCCGATTATAATTTTTGCCTACACACGCATCAGGCAGGTGACCATAAAACGATAAGTTCTATGAGCACCTGCCCATTTTGCGACATAGATTTGTTTATTAAAGCTTCTTGCAAGCTTCAACAAGAGCTTTCATTTCCTCATCACTGAGGGTAACTCCCTTACCCATTCTGTCATGCTCGGGGGACCACTCGCGAATATCATATTTTGCTTCGCGTCCGCCCCAACTAACGAGATTTAGCTCTTTCTGCCAACCTCTTGCATTTTCTGAAAGAACGGCAACGGTTTCTACGATTTCAAATGTAAAAGCAGGCATTGCGGTACTCCTTTCATCTTTATTATCCATTTTATTATATTATATGAATTTAAAAAAGTAAACAAAAATTTTAAAAAATAGCGAAAAAATATATAAAATTCGTTAAATTCGCGCTAAATCAGTCATTTGCCTTGTCTTTTATCTTTTCGATTTCATAAGGAGTGGACTGATAAACGAAATAATTGAGCCAGTTTGCATAAAGCAGATTGCCGTGAGATCTCCATGAAACCAAAGGAGGCTGAGTCATGTCGTCGTGAGGGTAATAGTTCACGGGGCATTTAATCGGCTTGCCCGCCATTAAATCGCGCCTGTATTCTTTGTCGAGAGTGTATTGATCGTATTCGGCGTGGCCCGTAACGAAAATCTGCCTGCCGTTTTCGGTTGACATTATAGCGGGGCCCACAAGGGGAGAAGAGGCGAGCAGCTTAAGTTTAGGCTCATTGAGCACGTCTTCTCTGAGCACGGTGGTATGCCTTGAATGAGGCAGGTAAAAAACGTCGTCAAATCCTCTTAAAAGAATTGATTTTTTGTAATCCGCCGTGTGTGGGAATATGCCGAAAAGCTTATCTTGGAGGTCAACTTTCTTGATGCCGAAATGGTAGTAGAGCCCCGCTTGAGCGCCCCAGCAGATATGAAACGTGCTGTAAACGTGCGTTTTGCTCCACTCCATTATTTCGCAAAGCTCATCCCAGTATTCAACCTCTTCAAATTCAAGGTGTTCAACGGGAGCTCCCGTTATTATCAAGCCGTCAAAATGCTTGTCTTTTACGGTATCGAAGGTCTGATAAAAAGAGAGCAGATGGTCTTCGCTCGTATTTTTAGATATGTGTGATTCCGTGTGCACCAGCGTCAGCTCAACCTGCAAAGGAGTGTTGCCCAAAAGCCTTGAGAGCTGAGTTTCGGTGTCTATCTTTGTCGGCATAAGATTGAGCAGCATGATCTGAAGAGGGCGTATATCCTGAGTCATAGCCCTCGTCTCGGTCATAACGAAAATATTTTCATCTGTTAAAATCTTGGCTGCCGGCAATTCGTTTGGTATTTTTATGGGCATAAGGATTACCTCTGTTTAAATCTGTTCAAGCGCCTGAGCGATATCATCAATCAAATCATATTTGCTCTCGAGCCCGCATGAAAGCCTCACAAGGTCCGGAGATACTCCGGCGGCTCTGAGCTCGTCGTCGTTCATTTGCCTGTGTGTTGACGAAGCGGGATGAAGGCAGCACGTTCTCGCGTCTGCCACGTGCGTTTCTATTGCGGCTATTCTGAGGCCTGACATAAACTTTTCCGCCGCTTTCCTTCCGCCTTTAACTCCGAATGAAACAACTCCGCAAGTGCCGTTAGGCATATATTTTTGAGCCGTTTCATAATATTTATCCGATTTGAGACCGGGATAAACCACCCAGTCGATTTTGTCGCTGTTTTCAAGATATTCCGCAACAGCAAGAGCATTTTCGCAATGCCTTTGCATTCGCACGTGAAGGCTCTCGAGCCCGTTATTGAGCAGATAAGCGTTTTGAGGCGCCTGTATCGAGCCGAAATCTCTCATAAGCTGAGCGGTAGCCTTTGTGATAAAAGCGCCTTCCAAGCCGAATTTCTCGGCGTAGGTGATGCCGTGATAGCTGTCGTCCGGCGTGCAGAGCCCGGGGAATTTATCGGCGTGCTCAAGCCAGTTGAATTTGCCGCTGTCAACTATTGCGCCGCCTACCGCCGAGCCGTGACCGTCCATGTATTTAGTGGTTGAATGAGTTACAATATCCGCGCCCCATTCAATAGGCCTGCAGTTAACGGGGGTCGCGAAGGTGTTGTCAATAATAAGAGGCACGCCGTGTTTATGAGCGGCAGACGCGAATTTCTCAATGTCGAGCACGGTGAGGGCGGGGTTTGCTATTGTTTCGCCGAAAACTGCTTTCGTGTTGGGCTTAAACGCCTTGTCAAGCTCTTCGGGAGCGCAGTCGGGGTCAACGAAAGTAAAGTCTATTCCCATCTTCTTCATCGTTACGGCGAAAAGATTGTAAGTGCCGCCGTAAATCGTTGAAGAAGCCACAACGTGGTCGCCGCAGTTTGCTACGTTGAAAACCGCAAAGAAGTTTGCCGCCTGACCGGAGGAGGTGAGCATCGCCGCGGAGCCGCCTTCAAGCTCGCATATTTTTGCGGCAACGTAATCGTTTGTGGGGTTTTGAAGCCTCGTGTAAAAATATCCGCTCGCTTCAAGGTCAAACAGCTTGCCCATATCTTCGCTCGTATTATATTTGAAAGTAGTTGACTGAATAATGGGAACCTGCCTGGGCTCTCCGTTGCCGGGTCTGTATCCGCCTTGAACGCATACTGTTTCGATTTTGTTTTTCTTACTCATAATTGCCTCCGTAATTCATCATAAATAAATTTAACTGTTTGCTATATAGTTTTTAATTCCCGTAACCGTAGCTTTCGCGAGGGCGTCTCTCACGGAAGAATCCTGCAGCTTCTGGCATTCCGCCGTGTTTGAAACAAATCCGTATTCAACGAGCACCGACGGGCATTCTTCAACTCTCGCCACTTTGTAAGCGTAGAATGAAGCGCCTCTGTCGATATTTGATTTATCCTGCCCTGCGTAGATATTGTTTTTATACGCGCTCACAACGGCTTCGTGAATATACTTTGCGAGCGGCTGTGAGTACGCTCTGTAATAAAACGCGCTCGTGCCGTATGCCGAAGCGGAGCTCGAGGAGTCGCAGTGGATTGAAATAAACAGGTCGGGCAGTTGATTTCTGACCAAAGCGTTTCTGCTGCTCAGGCTCACGAAAGAGTCGGACGAACGGGTCATAATGACCGTTGCGCCTTCTTTTTCGAGATATTCCTTAACCTTCTGAGCTATGGCAAGATTTATTTTCTTTTCGGACCACGTTGATGACGACACAGCGCATCCGGCGCCGCCGTCATATCCGCCGTGACCGGGGTCGAGCATTATTCTATATCCGCTGAGCGACGAAGGCTTCTGCTTTATCGTTATGGTCAATATGCCGTTTGCGTATTCATAGTGGAAGCCGTAGAATTTGCCGGCGTTTATAAATTCAAATTTCAGAGTGGCGGTGTTTCCCGAAACGGATGACGACGCGCTCTTTATGTTTGAATTCATAAAGCTCATGCTGCCCGAGAATTTATTCGTGTCGCTGAACGTGAACTCAAGCCCCGTCGCGTTTACGCTCGAAACAGCTACCGGTCGGCCGTTATATGAAGAATAGGTTTGACCGGTGAGCTTCGCGTTAAACGCCACAAGCCTGTTCATTGAAAGCTTGACGATAGTTTTATTGCCCGAATTTGAGCAGGAAATAACGGATATATTGTTTTTCGGCATAATATAGCCGGTAACTACTTTAAGGTGAGTTATTCTCGTGTCTGAGCCCGCGGTGGTGTTTTCCTCGTGGAAGAGGGGAACTTTAACGCCGCTTGCAAGGTAATAATAAGTCACGTTATCGTCGTCGTCGCTGCAGGTGCCGGAGCCCGTCACGTAGTCAACCGTGCCTTTAAGCAGCGGCGAGCAGTCGGGAACGGATTTTGATGAAGTGTTGCTTCCCGAAAAGGTTTCAACGTATTCATCGGTTATCACTGCCATCTTCGCGGTGCCGAGGCCGTAATTCTTATTGTAATCGTATTGCTGAGCAATATCCGGCGCTTTGGTTGTTGAAGAGGTGGTTGTAGTTTGAGAAGCGGAAGTTTCGGATGAAGGCTCGCCTGAATTATCCGATTGAGAGCTGTCGCTTTCACTCTTTTCCGTAACGCTCGTGAGCGACGGATGATGAGTTATGCTCGAGCGGCTGTTATCTTCCGTTGAAGGCTCTTCGGCAGGCGCCTCGGTTGTGGTCGCGGCGGTGGTCTGAGGCTCCGGCACGCTTTCCGTTACGGGCTCTACCGCGCTGACCGTTATTTTCGCTCCCGTTTTGCTCTCTGTTATTCCGCTGTAAGTCGCCGTCACCTTGTAAGTGCCGAGATTTTGAGCGGATGACTTGCCTTGCGGGGTTTTAAGAGTGGCGTAATAAGACACAAAATCCGATGACGTCGGCTTGGTGTCTTCGGAATAAATTCCGCTGTCCTGCTCCATTTTATAGGTATTTCCGTTAAACGAAACGGAGAGATTTGCGCCTTTCAGGGCAACCGCAGTAACTTCAACGTCAATGCCGCCGGGAACCGTTACCGATTTATTGGGCGAAACGGATTTGAGCAGCTTTATGTTGTAGGTCACGTTGTAAGTGTAAGTTTTATCCTTGTGCTCAAAAACTATCTTGTTGCTGCCTACGTTCAGCTTGCAGTCAACCGAAAAATCTCCGTTATCGGCAGTTTCGATTTTTTCGCCGTTGCACTTGAGCTCGTGCAGCGGGCTGCTTGTGCCTCTGAAAGTAACGGTTGAAGTGTCAACGGTAATATTCGTGCTTGAATAATTGGTTATCGTAAGCTCTTTGTCTTCAAGATAGTTCTCTTTTTTGAGAATGTAACTTTTAACGAGCGAAGCGTTCTGCGAAGAAGCGCTCTTTATTTCGCCGAGCGGATAAAACGCCAAAGCGGAGCATTGAGGTATTTCCGATGATGACGAAATCAAATCAATTACGCTCTGAGCCTTGTCATAAGAGAAGCCGTCAATGCCTTTAAGGCAGAGGCTTATCCATAAATTGTAGCTCTCGTTTGAATAGTTCTCTATCGCTTTTGAAAATGAAGCTTTATCGTCTTCGGGCTGCTCAATAAAAACGAAATCTATTACGGAAGAGTCCGAAAGGGTTTTAATGCTGTCGGAAATTTTCGTTATCAGAGTGGGGCTCACGCCTATGGTAATTCCCGAATCGCTTTCTTTCAGCGAAAACGTCAGCTCTTTGATTTTATCGGCATAATCGTCGGAAGACTCGTCTCTGCCGGCAAGGATTATAAAATCGAGGTTATTTTCGCCGAAGAATCTTAAAATGCTTTCATCGTCAAAGTCTTTGCCCGTGCGAACGCCGGAGTAAATATCTTTTGAGCGCGCGCATTCAATAAGAGAAGAAACGTTTTCGGCATTGTCGGCGGTTAAATCGAAAATTGCCGTGTTAAATCCGAGAGAATCGAGCAAATCAACGTCGTCTGTCGTCAATTCTTCATTTGAGCCGAAAACCGCCGCAACGGCAGAGGCGGGCTGCTCGATTTTTTCTCTCAGATTAACGTTTATTTCTTCCTGTTCGGTTTGCTCCGTTATTTCTTCTTCATCGCCGCTGAAACGGGCTTTAAGAGAAGATGCTCCTCCGGTGATAAAGAACGCGGCGACAGTGCCGACAATGAGAAGAGCTATAACCGATATTGCAATGATAAGCGCTTTGTTTTTTTTCATAATGATTTTTTCGGGTAATTCGCCTAAAAGACGAAACCTTCCTTGTTAAGTGTTTATTGATAATTTTTGCCGATAAGTCGTTTTGAAACGGCATTCACAACGGGCACGGTGATGATTATCGCCGTTGCTATCTCAATAACGGCGTTTATTCCGAAAGCCGCCAAAATATAATTTGTGAGGCCGCCGAAGCTGATGCTCGAGATGTTGAGAACGTCGCCGTATTTTTCGCCGTAAATCAGATAAATGCCACCCATTACGAGAACCGTGTTTGTAAGGCATGCGGCTATGCCTGACAAAACAGCTCCGAGAGTTTTGCTCTTTTTTTCTATGAGATGCATTATCAGACCTGCCGCCATTCCCATAAGCACTCTCGGTATGAGAGCTATGAGAGGGTTTCTGAAAATGATGCCTTCGAGCGGGGAGGGAGGGGCTGTAACCGCTTTGATAATGCAGCTTATTCCCCAAACGGCGCCGAGCGCCGCTCCGCCCTTAACACCGAGAAGGCAGGCTCCTACGATGACCGGTATGTGGATGAGTGTGATACTCAGCGCTCCGTAGCTGATGTATCCGAGATATGGCACAAAAGTCATTATGATAATCAGTGCGCTCAAAATGGAAATTTGTGCCAAAAAGAGGTTTTTGCGAATGGTTGAGTTTTTATTCATTTTATATATCCTCCTTGCTGCTGCTCGCTCTTAAGGCGATGCAGCGCAATAATAAACGGATTAAATTATTTTTTATTTCCCTTTCTGTCTTTATCGTTGAGCTCATACAGCGTTTTAAGGCCGTAAAGAATGAGCTCTTTGTTATAAATCATTTCTCTCGAGCAGCTCTTAACGAGGTCTTTCGCAAGCCCTCCGGTCGCAACTATCGTGCATTCGCCCTGACCGAGCTCTTTTTCTTCTCTGTCGCAAAGTCCGTCAACCATGGCGGCAAAGCCGAATACCGTGCCCGACTGCATCGAATCAAGCGTGTTTGTGCCGATGGATTTGCGTGGAGTTTTAAGGCTGATGTTGGGCAGCTGAGAGGTCTTTTCGGAAAGAGCGTCAATTGAAATTCGGACTCCCGGCGCTATTGAGCAGCCTCTGAAAGCTCCGTTTTTATCAATAACGCTTATTTTGGTGGCGGTGCCGAGGTCAACTACTATGCAGGGCAGTTTGTAGAGCGCTTTCGCTCCGATGCAGCCCGCAAGCAGATCCGCTCCGAGCTGAGCGGGGTTGTCAATGAGAATATTCATCCCCGTTTTGATACCGGGCCCGAGCAGCATGGGCTCACAGCCCGTAACGGTTTTTACAGCCGATTTAACGCTGGATGAAAGCTCCGGCACAACGCTGCTTATTGCGGAGCTGTCGCAAAAATTGATGTCCGTATTATGCAGCTCAAAAATCTGTTTTAACTCAATGGCTATTTCGTCGGGCGTTTTTGATTTGTCCGTGGACATACGGGAAAGAAAAACTATTTCGTCACCGTTATAAACTCCCAAAGTTATATTGGAGTTTCCTACGTCAACTGCGAGAAACACGTTTTCACCTGCTTTATTATATAAAATCTTAAATATTATATGACAATTCTCGGCATATTTCAAGTGTTAAAGGGATTAATTAACGGTTGCGTCACACTTAAACGGCTTAAAATCAGGCTTTTTATCATTTTCTCTTGCAAATTTCGAGATAAAATTCTATTATATCTGTCGAAGGAAGTGAAAAAATGGAATGCAACATTTGCCCGCGTAAATGCGGCGCCGACAGGCAAAAAGGCGTTGGCCGCTGCGGGGTAGGGGAAAATTACAAAATCGCGAGAGCCGCTCTTCACTTTTGGGAGGAGCCGTGCATAAGCGGCGACAAAGGCTCGGGCGCCGTCTTTTTTTCGGGCTGTAATTTAAGATGCGTTTTTTGCCAGAATTACGAGGTGAGCCACGCTTCTTTCGGCGCTGAAGTTTCCGAGGATAATCTTATCAGGATTTTTGATTCTCTCGTTTCACAGGGCGCTCACAACGTAAATCTCGTCACTCCTTCTCATTACGCTCCAATGCTTGCCCGCACGCTCAAAAAATTCAATTCTCCCGTTCCCGTCGTTTATAACACTTCCGCTTACGATTCTGTGGATTCGCTTAAAATGCTTGACGGTCTCGTTGATATTTATCTGCCCGATATTAAATATTTTGACTCCGCTCCGGCTCTTAAGTATTCCGGAGCCGCCGATTATTTTGACGTTGCTCTTGAAGCGGTCAAAGAAATGAAAAGGCAGGTCGGCAATCTTGAAACTGACGAAAACGGAATTGCGAAAAAAGGGCTTATTATCCGCCACCTTGTTTTGCCCGGCAACGTCAGCCAAACCGAAAAAGTGTTTGGAGCTATAGCCGAAAATTTCGGCGCCGATACCTGCGTTTCGCTCATGAGGCAATACGTGCCCTGCGGCAAAGCGCTGAATATGCCGCCGCTTGACAGACCTTTGAGCTCAAGGGAATATCTCATAGCGAAAAAATACGTTTTGTCGCTTGGCTTTGAAAACGTTTATCTTCAGCAAAGCTCATCGGCAGATAAAGAATTTATTCCCGATTTTAATCTCGAAGGTGTTGACATTTTTAACACATAATGTATAATTTTATTGAAAATCATTCGAGGAGGATTTTATATGTCAAAAGGCAAAGGTATTAAAGGCGAATTCAAAGAGTTCATTATGAGAGGCAACGTTATCGATCTCGCCGTAGGCGTTATCATCGGCGGAGCTTTTCAGGCTATCGTAAATTCGCTCGTTAACGACATTATTATGCCCGTTATCAGCCTGCTTACAAAAGGAATTGATTTTTCGTCAAAGTTTATCGCCCTTGACGGCGGAGATTACGCAAACCTTGAAGCAGCTCAGGAAGCCGGCGCCGCCGTGCTCACTTACGGCAACTTCATTTCAGCCATTATCAATTTCCTCATTATGGCGCTCGTAATTTTCTTCATTGTTAAGGCAATAAACAAGGCATCTTCCGTAGGCAAGAAAAAGGAAGAGCCCGCACCCGAGGAGCCCACAACGAAGGTTTGCCCGTTCTGCAAGAGCGAGGTTGCCATTGACGCCGTTAAGTGCCCGCACTGCACCTCCGACATTCCCGAAGAGGAAGCAGCGGAATAATTCAAAATACCGGGTTATTTTCACTTAAAATTCTTAAATCATTCTCAGAGCCGCATCCGAAACAACCGATGTGGCTCTGTTGTTTCGGAGAGTAAAATTATGAAATACGCCGTTTATTCTTCTCTTAAAAAAGTTTTTCCCGATGAAGATATAAGCTCATTCAAAAAGCCGGAGCTCGTTATGCTCAGAAACGAAAGACTCTCTTTTCAAGTCGCCTTTGACCCCGAGGGCAAAAGCGAGATAAGCGTTCACGCGGAAGGCGAGCTTGCGGATAATACTTCGCTTTACAAGGTGGGTTTGGTTCCCGTAGGTATGCCCTGCTATGAGGATTCCGATGATTTTTATCTCAAGAAAACTCCGGGCTTATATCCCGACGTTCTTTATCCGCTCGGCGGCGAATTTGAAATCACTTCGGAAGGCGTTCAGACAATATGGGTCGAGGTAAACGGAAACGGACAAACTGCAGGATATAAGACGCTTACAATAAAAATAGACGACACTGCGATAAACTTCCGAATTAAAATCATTGACGCGTTTTTGCCCGAAAACGAGCTCATTCACACAAATTGGTTTCACGCCGATTGCCTTTGCGATTATTACGGCGTCGAGGCTTTGAGCGACGAATTTTGGCGCATCTGCCGCAATTTTATTTCCGCTGCCGTTCATCACGGAGCAAACTGCATTTTAACGCCGCTATTCACTCCTCCTCTTGACACTGCCGTAGGTCACGAAAGAACGACCGTTCAACTTGTCAAGGTCAAAATCATCGGCGAAAACGCATACGAATTTGATTTTTCAAATCTTGATAAGTGGGTCGATATGTGCCTTGAAGAGGGCGTAAAATATTTTGAAATGAGCCATTTCTTCACTCAGTGGGGAGCCGAGCACGCGCCGAAAATAATCGCCTTAAATGAGAGCGGAGAAGAAAAAAGAATTTTCGGCTGGGACACTCCTACGGACAGCGAAGAATATGACAGCTTTCTTTTGTCCTTTGCATCGGAGCTTAATAAGTATCTTCTCGGCAAAGGTATTGCAGATAAAACGTTTATTCATATTTCGGATGAGCCCGAGGAAAAGCATCTTGCAGTTTACGGCAAAAGAGCAGAGCTCATAAGAAAAGCTTTTGAAGGTTATCCGGTTTTGGACGCTCTTTCAAACTATGAATTTTACAAGCTCGGCAGCGTTGATATTCCTGTTCCGTGCGAAAATAATATTGAGCAGTTTAACGGCAAAGTGCCCGGGCTCTGGACATATTACTGCTGCGGTCAGCATTCGGATTACGTGCCTAACAGATTTATCGCTATGCCTTCTCTCAGAAACAGAATTCTCGGCTCTTTGGCATACAAATACGACCTTAAGGGCTTTTTGCAGTGGGGATATAATTTTTACAACACTCAGTATTCGCTCGAGAGCGTTGACCCGTTTAAAAGCACCGACGCGGGCGGCAAATTCCCGTCCGGCGATTCGTTTGTGGTTTATCCCGCTCCCGACGGAACGGCTTATCCGTCGCTGAGACTCAAAGTATTTTACGAAGCGATACAGGATATCGGAGCTCTTAAAACGCTTGAAAGCAAAATCGGCAGGGATGAAACGCTTAAGCTTTTGGGCAATATCACGTTCAAATCATACACTCACAGCGATGAAGAATTTCTCTCCGTAAGGAGCAAAATCTATAATTTGATTGATGAGTCTTAAACGGCAAAAATGCAGGGAAGAAATAAAACACTTGCAAAATTCTCTAAAATAGTGTAATATATGCAATCGTATGTGAAATTATAAGTCGGAGGAAATTCAAAAATGAAATTGGAAGAGCTTTCAAAATCGGAACTGAAAATCAGGTATGACGAGCTTAATTCAAAATATGAAGAATACAAATCTCAGTCGCTTTCGCTCAATATGGCAAGAGGCAAGCCCGGCTCGGATCAGCTTGCTCTTTCCGACGGAATTCTTGACCCCGCTCTGCTCGGCAATTTCAAGGCGTCCGACGGCACCGAAGTTAGAAATTACGGTGTGCTTGACGGTATTCCCGAGTGCAAAGCCATTTTTGCCGATATTCTTTCGGTAAAGCCCGAAAATATAATCGTTTTCGGCAACGCAAGCCTTACGATTATGTACGATTACGTTTCTCAATGCATGGTTTTCGGCGCGGGCGACGGTCCGTGGGCAGGCAAAAAGATTAAATTCCTTTGCCCCGTGCCCGGTTATGACAGGCACTTCACAATTCTTGAGCATTTCGGCATTGAAATGATAAACGTGCCGATGAATGAAAACGGGCCAGATATGGACCTTATTGACGAGCTTGTTAAAGACGAAAGCGTAAAGGGCGTTTTCTGCGTACCCATGTATTCAAACCCCACGGGCATAACTTATTCAGACGAAACCGTGCGCAGGTTTGCATCTTTAAAGCCTGCTGCAAAGGATTTCAGAGTTATCTGGGATAACGCCTACTGCGTTCATCACGTAAAAGATAATCACGATTCATTGCTAAACATCTTTGAGGCTGCGGAAGAATACGGCACGGAAGACTTTTTCATTGAGGTTACTTCAACTTCAAAAATTTCTTATCCCGGCGCGGGCGTGAGCGCCCTTGCGGCTTCAAGCGCAAATATAGCGGCAATCAAGAGCAGAATGAATGCTCAGACCATCGGCTACGATAAGATAAATCAGCTCCGTCACGCCGCTTTCTTTAAGGATATTGACGGCATTAACGCTCACATGAAGAAGCATGCCGAAATTCTTAAGCCCAAGTTTGAATGCGTTATTGAAGCGTTTGAAAAAAATCTTGCCGGCAAAGGCATTGCAGAATGGACTGACCCCAACGGCGGATATTTCATCAGCTTAAACGTTATGAACGGCTGCGCTAAAAGAGTTGCGTCGCTTTGCAGGGAAGCGGGCGTTACTCTTACCGGAGCCGGCGCAACCTTCCCTTACGGAAAAGACCCGGACGACAGCAACATAAGAATTGCTCCCACGTTCCCGTCGCTTGACGAGCTAAAGAAAGCAGTCGACATTCTTTGCTTGTGCGTAGAAATAGCAGCAATAGAAAAAATAACAGCATAAGTCTGTGGGCTGTCGTCTTAAGCTATGCAGCCCTTGCAAGTGCTGACAAGAAGAACAGAACAAAGAAAAATATGTATAAAATCAGCGTGGCGCAAGCATACCGTTTGCGCCACGTTGATTTTATTTTACAGCATTATTTAGTGAATGCGCCTGCAATCATCTGACCGAGCGAATCAAAGATTATTTCGATATTATATCTTGTGTCCTTTTCTTCCGGACCTTTTATAAAAACGATATTTTCGTCGGAATCCGTCGTCATAAACTGAACGTAATCGGTCATATCGGAAACGGTGGGCTGACCTTCATGAGCGAGCAGGTCGGTGATAAAGGCGATGTAGCCTGCGGGGAATTTATCGTGCCCCTGGTCTTTAAAGAACCACGTTCTGTCGGGATAAGCGCAGGTCGAAGCGTCAATAATTCTGTCGGGCGAGATATAGTTTATTCCGCCGGCGTAATTTTTCTGCTCGTAATCTTCGCCGAAGATTTTGCCGGGCTTTGCTCCTGTTGCGCCTATTGACATATACTTTGTGTCGATGAGCATATCGCTCTGACCTTCTTCTTCGCCGCTGATGGGAATAGTGGGTATGTTATATCCCGCGCAAATCGCGAATGACATTCCCTGACGCTCTGCCGAATCGAGAATATCGGTGAGTTTGCACTGAACGTTGTAGTGATAATCGTCGATTTTCGCTATTAAGCCCGCGTATTTCTCCGTGTCGGGGAACATATTCGCTTTAGCGCTTTCATAGTATTCGTCGGGGCAGAATGACCACACCGCAGGGCTTGTGCCGAACACTTCTATCAGCGCCTCGTCAAACACTCTGTTAAACTGAGCGTCAACGAGCTTCTGGAAGGTGTAAAGCAGATAAGGCAAAACGCAGGCGTCGTTAAGAGAAGATATTATGGCGGAAGCGAGCTGACCCGCAGGGTCTTTGCCGAGAAGGCCCGAGAAATAAAGGGTGAACGCGTCGCCCTTGCCGGCAAGCTGAATATTCTCATTAAAGAGGTTTCCTACCATACTCAGGCCCAGATAAGCGGGGGAGAGGAAAACGGTTTTGTTAACGCTGCCCGCGCCGTATTTTTGAAGATATGCGGCAACGATTGTGTTGCCTTGGCTGTGGCAGACCAAATCAACCTTCTTGTGGTTTGTAAGCTCTTTAACGCAGGTGATATAATCGTTTAAATATTCCGCATTGAGCATGGGGTCGAGAAGATAATTGTAATAAAAATCATATTGGTCGCAGTCGGCATGATTTTCGGCGTGAGTGTCAAAATCATAATTGTGACCCTTGTGCTTGTCAACGGTGGGCAGCTCGTTTGGAAGAAGCCCGATGTTGTTTATCGGGTCGCCGTTTCCGTCAAACGCAATTCCGCCGAGAAGCTCTTTCACAACGTCAATGAGAGCGTCGGCGCATTTTTCATAATTCTTTGTAATAAACAGCGTGTTTACCACTTTAAGAATATCGGGCACGCTCTTGAGAATTTTATCCGTTGCGGGAGGAAATACGGATTCGGGGCTGTCGCTTTCGGGGTCGATATACATTGCGTATGAGCCGAAGCCGTGAACGAAAACCACCGGCAAAGTGCCGCATTCGCAGTCGCCCGATGAAGCGAGAGCGGTTACGGAAACAGACAAAGCGATAATAAGCGCGAGAAAAAGCGAAACTGCCTTTTTCATATTATAATCTCCTCCGATTAAAGATATTTTTGATATTCCGAAACGGCGAGAGCGTCGCATCTTTCGTTTTCGGGATGACCGTCGTGGCCTTTTATCCACTCGAATTTATAATCGTGAATTTCGAGCGCTTTAAGCAGCTCCTGCCAGAGCTCAACGTTTAACACCGGGGATTTGTCGGCTTTTCGCCAGCCGCGCTTTATCCAGCTGTCAAGCCAGCCCTCGTTAAACGCTTTGCAAACGTAAGATGAATCGCTCGTTATGGTTAAGTCGCAAGGCTCTTTAAGCATTTGAACGGCCCTTATTACCGCCATAAGCTCCATGCGATTATTGGTTGTGCTTTCTTCGCTGCCGCTTATCTCTTTTTCTTTAGAGCCGTATCTCAATATCGCAGCCCATCCGCCGGGTCCGGGATTGCCCGAACAGGCTCCGTCGGTAAATATTTCAACTTTTTTCTTCATACCAAAGCTCCGCAAATATTTATGATAAATAATAGTATCACAATGATTTTATAATATCAAGTTAAAATTATTTTTTACACAACTTATTGTGTAAACGCTTGACTTAATTTCAATATATGGTACAATATAAAATCGGAATTATGTGAAATTTTACCCGGAGGTATATAAATGCCCAAAAAGCCCAAATACGATAATGACAGCATACGTCTTCTCAAGGATGAAGAGAGGGTAAGAGAAAAGCCCGCGGTTATATTCGGCTCCGACGGGCTCGACGGCTGTGAGCACGCCGTTTTTGAAATAGTGTCAAACTCCGTTGACGAGGCGAGAGAAGGCTACGGCGACAGAATTATAGTCACGAGATTTGAGGATTGCTCAGTCGAGGTTCAGGATTTCGGCAGGGGTCTTCCCGTTGATTTCAACACCAAAGAAAACCGTTATAACTGGGAGCTTCTTTTCTGCGAGCTCTACGCCGGCAGCAAATATGATAACAATTCCGCGAGCAACTATGAATTTTCGCTCGGCACAAACGGTCTCGGCCTTTGCGCCACGCAATACGCTTCCGAATATATGGAAGCGGAGGTTCACGCGGGCGGCTATAAATACAATCTCAGCTTCAAAAAAGGCAAGCCCGACGGCGAAATGATTAAGGAGCCTTATTCCAAAAAGGATACCGGCACGAGAATTAAATGGAAGCCCGACCTTGATGTTTTCACCGACATTAACGTTTCCGACGAATACTTTAAGGATATGTTAAAGCATCAGTCCGTCGTAAACGCCGGAGTAAGGTTTATTTACAAAAATCAAACGGGCAAAACCTTTGAAACCACCGAATTTTATTACGAAAACGGCATTGAAGATTATCTCAAAGAGATGGTCGGCGACAACACTCTTACGGGTATACAGTCCTGGCGGCAGGAAACGGAATGCCGAGACAGAGAAGACCTTGACACCTACAAGCTCAAGACCAATATCGTGCTTACCTTCTCAAATAAAATCCAGTTTAAAGAGTATTATCACAACTCGAGCTTTCTTGCTAACGGCGGCTCGCCCGACAAGGCGGTAAGAAACGCTTTTGTCAGCCAGATAGACGCTTACTTAAAAGAAAAAGGCAAATATCAAAAGAATGAGGGCAAGATAACCTTCCAGGATATTGACGATTGCCTCGTGCTCATTATTTCGTCTTTTTCAACCGTTACTTCTTACGAAAATCAGACTAAAAAAGCTATCAATAATAAGGGTATACAGGATGCGATGACGGCGTTCATTAAAAATCAGCTCATGGTTTATTTCATTGAGAACCCCGCAGACGCCGATAAAATCGCAAATCAGGTGCTCATCAATATGCGCTCGAGAGTGAGAGCCGAAAAAACGAGAATAGGCATTAAAGATTCTCTCACCTCAAACGTCAATAATCTCACAAACCGCATTCAGAAATTCGTTGACTGCAGAAGCAAAGACCCCGAAAAGAGAGAGCTTTTCATAGTGGAGGGCGACTCGGCTCTCGGCGCCTGCAAGCAGTCAAGAGATTCCGAATTCCAGGCTGTTATGCCTCTGAGAGGCAAAATACTCAACTGCCTTAAGTGCGATTACGATAAAATATTCAAAAGCGACGTTATCACCGATTTGCTCAAGGTAATAGGCTGCGGCGTTGAAATTAAATCAAAGCCCAAAAGCGGCAAGGACATGGTGTCGTTTAACCTTGAGCTTCTCAAGTGGAATAAGATTATTATCTGCACCGATGCCGACGTTGACGGCTTCCAGATTCGCACTCTCGTGCTCGCAATGATTTATCGCCTTATGCCCACTCTCATAAACGAAGGCAAGGTTTATATCGCCGAATCTCCGCTTTATGAGATAAACAGCGGCGACGAGGTGTGGTTTGCTTACACTGAAAAGGAAAAAGCCGATATTGAAGAAGGCCTTAAAGGCAAGAAATACACCATTCAGCGCTCAAAAGGTCTCGGCGAAAACGACGCCGACATGATGTCGCTCACAACTATGAATCCCTTAACGAGAAGGCTTATCAAAATCGACCCCACTTACGCCGAAGAAACTTCAAAAACCTTTGATATGCTTCTCGGCGATGATTTGCAGGGGCGCAAAGACCACATTGCGGAATACGGTCATCTTTATATTGACATGACCGACGTTTCTTAATCGGAGAATATTTATGGCGAAAAAAAGCAGTAAAACCACTTCGGAGGCAATAAGGCCTCTCGATGATAAAACGCATATAATCGGCGCGGGCGAGGTCGTTAATCAAAAAATCACCGACACGCTTGAGCTTAACTATATGCCATACGCTATGAGCTGCATTATGTCCAGAGCAATTCCGGAAATTGACGGCTTTAAGCCTTCGCACCGCAAGCTGCTCTATATGATGTATAAAATGGGCCTTTTGACCGGTCCGAGAGCGAAATCGGCAAAAATAGTCGGTCAGGTAATGCAGCTTAATCCCCACGGCGACGCCGCCATTTATGACACGATGGTAAGGCTCTCAAAAGGCTACGACGCTCTTCTTCATCCTTACGTTGACTCAAAGGGCAACTTCGGCAAAGCTTTTTCGAGGGATATGATGTGGGCTGCTTCGAGATATACCGAGGCAAAGCTCGAAAAAATCTGCGCCGAGCTTTTCGGAGATATTGATAAAGACACCGTTGATATGGTCGATAACTTCGATAACTCCATGAAAGAGCCCGTGCTTCTTCCCGTCACTTTTCCGAGCGTGCTTGTCAATTTGAATTCCGGCATTGCCGTCGGCATGGCGAGCTCTATCTGCTCGTTTAATCTTAAAGAAGTTTGCGAAACTACCGTAGCTCTTCTTAAAAATCCCAAAGCCGACATATCCGAAACCCTTTTGGCTCCCGATTTTTCGGGCGGCGGAATTCTGCTTTACAATAAAGCTCAGATGGATGAGATCTATGCTACCGGCAGAGGCAGCTTCAAGGTGAGAGCAAGATACAGCTTTGATAAATCCAACAGCTGCATTGACATCACCGAAATTCCGCCCACCACAACGAGCGAAGCGATAATTGACAGGATAATTGATAAGGCTAAAGAAGGCAAGTTTAAAGAAATCAACGACATCCGCGACGAAACCGATTTAAACGGTCTTAAAATTACGATTGATGTTAAAAGGGGCACGGACGTTGATAAGCTTATGAGCCGCCTTTACGCTTCAACTCCGCTTGAAGACGCTTTTTCATGCAATTTCAACGTGCTCGTTAACGGCACTACCAAAGTTATGGGCGTTCGCGAAATTCTCTCCGAATGGATAAATTTCCGCACCGGTTGCATTCGCAGACGCACCGAGTTTGACTTAAAGAGAGCAAAAGACAGGCTGCATCTTCTTCGCGGCCTCGAGAAGATTTTGCTCGATATCGACAAGGCGATAGCAATAATAAGAAATACGGACGAAGAAAACGAAGTTGTGCCAAATCTTATGATAGGCTTCCGCATTGACAAAATCCAGGCGGAATATGTTGCCGAAATAAAGCTGCGCCACCTCAACAAAGAGTATATTCTCAAAAGACTGCAGGATATTGATAAGCTTGAAGCCGCTATCAAAGACCTTGAAGAAATTCTCGAAAATCCCAACAGGATAAAAAAGATTATTTCCTTTGAGCTTAAAGAGGTCATCAAGAAGTATTCTCAGCCGAGAAAAACCGAAATATGCTATTCGTTTGAAGACTCCTCGTCCGCTGCGGAAGAGGAAGTGCCCGATTACCCCGTAACGCTGTTTATGACTAACGAGGGCTATTTTAAGAAGGTCACTCCGCAGTCTTTGAGAATGAGCAACGCTCACAAATTCAAAGAGGGCGATTTCGTTACTCAGACTGTTGAAACGACCAACTCAAAAGAGCTTTTGTTCTTCACCAACAAGTGCCAGGTTTATAAGACGAAGGTTGACTTCTTTGACGACACGAAGATAAGCGCAATGGGCGATTATCTTGCCGCGAAGCTCGAAATGGACGAAGGCGAAAATCCGCTTTATATGGTCGTTACCGACAGCGAATATAAAGGAAATATGCTCTTCTTCTTTGAAAACGGCAAATGCGCCAAGGTTGAGCTCGCGTCTTACAAAACTCTCACTAACCGCAAAAAGCTCATTAACGCTTATTCCGACAAATCTCCCGTTGTCGATATTCTATATCTTCCGGAAGACACCGACGTTGTGCTCGTTTCATCGGCAGGCAGGCATTTGCTCGTTAATACCGCCGTTATAAATTCCAAAACGACTAAGAATACCGCCGGCGTTAACGTTATCACTTTAAACGCCAAAAAAGGTCAAAGGCTCATCAAAGCCCGCCTTTACAAAGACGGTGAATTCGCGAAGCCTTACAGATTTAAAGCAAAGAATCTCCCTGCCGCCGGCGCTCTGCTTTCCGCCGATGACACTTCCGAGCAGGTAACGTTTTAACAATGGCTGATATAATCCGAATTGACAATCTCGATGACGAGCGCCTCAAAGTGTTTTCGACTTTGAGCGAAAGAGAGCTTTTAAACAGAGATAAGCCCGAAAACGGTTTGTTCATCGCAGAGAGCCCGAAGGTTATTGAAAGAGCGCTTTCGGCAGGGTATGAACCTGTCTGCATTCTCATTGAAGACAGTCAGATTGAAAACGAAGGCGCCGAAATCATCGCAAACTGCCCCGATATACCTGTTTTCACATCCGATTTTGACACTCTTACGGGCATCACGGGCTATAAGCTCACAAGGGGAATGCTTTGCTGCATGAAGAGAAAGGCGCTCCCGTCGCCCGGTGATTTGCTCTCAAAAGCAACGAGAGCGGCAGTGCTCGAAGACGTTGAAAATCCGACGAACGTCGGCGCCGTTTTTCGCTCTGCGGCTGCTCTCGGAATGGACTGCGTGCTTCTTACCGGCGGCTGCAGCGACCCGTTTTACAGGCGGTCGATAAGAGTGAGCATGGGCTCGGTTTTTAAGATTCCCTGGACCTTCTTGCCCGAAAATCACGTTTCTCTAATTAAAGATTTCGGCTTTACCGTCGCCGCTCTCGCTTTAAGAGACGATAATACTCTTTTAGGCGACGATAAGCTTTCTTCATCCGATAAGCTTGCCGTTTACCTCGGCAACGAAGGGAACGGCCTCAGCGAAGAAACCGTTAAAAAATGCGATTACGTCGTTAAAATACCCATGCAAAACGGCGTTGATTCGCTGAATGTTTCGGTAGCAAGCGCGCTTGCTTTTTGGGAACTCGGTCATAATAAGGGCTGTTAAGCCCCGAAAATATAAAACATATCAAGGAGTGCTGACTATGCTTTCAAGAACACCTCCCATGGGATTTAACACATGGAACACCTTCGGCGAAAACATCAACGAAGACGTTATCAAAGAAACGGCTGACGCAATGGTTGAGAAGGGCTTGCGTGACGCTGGCTATGAGTATCTCGTTATTGACGACTGCTGGAGCGAGAGAGAAAGAGACCCCGAAACGGGCAAAATCGTTCCCGATAAGGTTAAATTCCCCAACGGAATGAAGGCTGTTTCCGATTACGTTCACTCAAAGGGCCTCAAATTCGGCATGTATTCCTGCGCCGGCACGAGAACCTGCGCCGATTATCCCGGCTCTTTTGACCACGAATTTCTTGACGCCGAAACGTTTGCCGAATACGGCGCGGATTTCCTTAAATACGACTATTGCTACAAGCCTCAGCATTATCACGGCGACCTTCTTTACAGAAGAATGGGCATGGCTCTTAAAGCCTGCGGCAGAGAAATTCTCTTTTCCGCCTGCAACTGGGGCTGCGATGACGTTCACAACTGGATTCGTTCAACCGGCGCTCACATGTATCGCTCCACGGGAGACATTAACGATTCTTTCGTTTCAATGAGAGATATAGCTGTCAGCCAGGAAGATAAGCTCGTTTATTCCGCCCCCGGCTGCTTTAACGATATTGACATGCTCACAATAGGTATGTACGGCAAAGGCAATGTCGGCTCAACCGGCTGCGATGATACCGATTACAAAACTCAGTTTGCCCTTTGGTGCATTTACAGCGCTCCGCTCATGCTCGGCGGCGACATAAGAACTTTCAGCGATAATATCCTCAAGCTCGTCACAAATAAAGACCTTCTCAGAATTAACCAGGATGAAGAAGCAAGACCCGCTTTTGAAATCAGAAACCAAAGCCATTCGAAAGTATTCGTTAAGCACCTTTCAAATAATGAAATAGCTGTTCTCTTCGTTAACTATGACGACAAGACCAGAAAGATTGAGCTCTATATGGAAGATATGGGCATTTCCGCAGCGTCGGGTTACGGCCTTAAGATGAGAGAAGTGTTCAGCGGCGAAGAGCTCGGCGTTAAGAAAGAATATATGTCGAGAAACGTTCCCGCTCACGACTGCGAATGCTTTATCTGCACTCTTTCCAAATAAAATGAGCCCACAGGTTTGCTTCAAATGCGGCAAAGAGCTTACAAGCGAAGATATCGGCTTTCACAAAAAAATGGTCAACAGGGGAGCCGAAACCTTTATGTGCATTGACTGCCTTTGCGAGTATTTCGGTTTATCTCATGAAAAGGCTTTTGAAATGATTGAGCATTTTCGGCAGATGGGCTGCAAGTTATTCAATTAAACCTCAGATAAAAAGATTATACGAGGAGATATTAAAATGAACGTAAATGTAATTTCCCACAGAGGAGCTAATAAATACGCTCCGCAAAACACCGTTCCCGCTTTCAAAAAAGCTCTTGAGATAGGCGTTGACGGCTTCGAGACCGACGTTCACCTCACGGCGGACGACCACATCGTAATTTGCCACAATTACACCGTTGACGAAACCTCAAACGGCTCGGGCAACGTTTCGGATATGACTCTCGAGAGGCTTCGCGACCTTGATTTCGGCTCATATTATTCAGCCGATTTCGCAGGCACACAGCTCCCGACTCTTGAGGAATTCCTTGAAATTTGCACCGACAGCTCAATAAAGGTTATGAATATTGAGATAAAGGAGCCCAAAAACGGCAGCAAAGAAATTGCCGATAAGACTATCACGGCAGTTAAAGAATACGGTCTTTTTGACAAGCTGCTTATTTCGTCTTTCGACCCCGCAATTCTCGTTCAGTGCAAAAAGGTTGACCCGAATTGCAAAACAGGCTTCCTTTACAGCCCCGACAGATCGGTAACTTACTATAAAATGCTTTTCGGCTACGTTGATTTTGCGAAAGAAATAGGAGCGGATTATCTTCATCCTCACTATTCTCTCGTTTTCGCAAACTACGTTAAGAGGCTTCACGCTAACGGCATAGGCGTAAATCCATGGACAGTTGACAATCCGGACGTTGTTAAAAGAATGCTTGAATACGGCGTTGACGGAATTATTACCAACGTTCCCGACCAAGTTAATCTTCAGGTTGCCGAATTTGAAGGCTGATTTTCCCGTCTGATATATCCCGGGCAAATTTTCACTTTTTTTTCTGAATTTTGCCCGGGATTGTTAATTTTCTTTTCTGCGCTTTATTTTTTCGGCGGTTTGTGATATAATACCGAAAATGTGATTTTTCCCGCTTTAATCGGCAGGGAATAACACAGGAGGACTTAATGGAATATATTATCAGAGAAACCGATGAATTTTATCCCTTATCAGTATTGTTTCAAGAAAACGGAATGGGTGTTCCCATAAGCGAAAGAGCCCCCGACCAAATAATCAAAATGTGGAGAATGGACGACTCCGAAACAGGCGAGCTTATGGCTGCCGTTACGCTCGAAATAAGAGATAACGTTTACACCCTCGGCGATATTGCGGTAAGAGCCGACCTTCAAAGAAAAGGTTACGGCAGAATTATGCAGGACGTTGTGTTCGTTCAGGCAAAGAAATTAAAAGTGAGCGAAGTTTGGGCGTGCGCAAAAGAGCCCGAATTTTATAAAAAACTCGGCTGGAAAGTTATTGATTGGGAAGACGCGCCCGATATAGCCATTCATTGCGCGGAATGCGGCAAAAGAGGCTTTACCTGCTTCCCTCAAATTATGAAATATGAATTTTAATTTTCTGCCTGTGTAAAAATTTATAATTATCCGCTTTTTCTTATTGACACGTGAATAATTTTACATTATATTATATATAATATTTTTCACTCGGTCTGAAAAAGGAGGGGCAGATAATTGAAAGATAATGCGATTATTGAATTAAAAAACGTTTCCGTTTCATACGGGGACGAAACAGTGCTTAATAACCTTAACCTCACCATTCGTGACAAGGAATTTATAACGCTTCTCGGTCCTTCGGGCTGTGGCAAAACCACCACCCTCAGGATTATAGCGGGCTTTATAGATCCCGACGAAGGAGAGGTTATTTTTGATGGCAAAAAAGTAAACGACCTTCCGCCCCATAAAAGGCAGGTCAACACCATTTTTCAAAAATACGCTCTCTTCCCTCATCTCAACGTTTATGAAAACGTAGCTTTCGGCTTGAGAATAAAGAAGGTTAAAGAGAGAGAAATAAAAGCTAAAGTTGAGGAAATGCTCGAGCTCGTTAATCTCAAGGGCTTTGAAAAGAGAAACATCAATTCTCTTTCGGGCGGCCAGCAGCAGAGAGTCGCTATTGCGAGAGCTCTTGCCGTTCACCCGAGAGTGCTGCTTCTTGACGAGCCTCTCGGCGCTCTTGACTTAAAGCTGCGCAAGGATATGCAGGCTGAGCTTAAAGCTATTCAGCAAAGACTCGGCATTACCTTTATATACGTTACTCACGACCAGGAAGAGGCTCTTTCTATGAGCGACACCATCGTTGTTATGGACGGCGGCGTAATTCAGCAGATAGGCACTCCCATTGAAATTTATAACGAGCCTCAAAACGCTTTCGTTGCGGACTTTATCGGCGAAAGCAATATCGTTGACGGCGTTATGCTTGACGACTGCCTCGTTGAGTTTTCCGGCAGCAAGTTCGTTTGCCTTGACAAGGGCTTTGACAAAAACGAAGCGGTTGACGTGGTTGTGAGACCCGAAGACGTTGACGTTGTTGCGCCCGAAAGCGGCATGCTTAAAGGCGTTGTCACCTCCGTTACCTTTAAGGGCGTTCATTTTGAGATTATCGTTGACATCGGCGGCTTCAAATGGATGATTCAAACTACAGATTTTCATCCCGTTGATTCGGTAATCGGCCTTTATATTGAGCCCGACGCCATTCACATTATGAAGAAGAGCCGCTATTCCGGCCTTTACGGCGATTACAGCTCGTTCAGCGAGGAGTTTGACGAGCTCTCAAAGCCCGAAGAGGAGGAGGAAGAATGAACAAAAGGACTAATCTCAGAGCAAAGCTCATTTCTTCCCCTTACATAGTTTGGTCTGTGCTGTTCATAGTCGCGCCCCTCATTTTCGTCGTTTACTACGCTTTCACCGATAACACCGGCGCGTTCAGCTTATTGAGCATTCAGGCTTTGCCGAAATATATTCCTACTTTTCTTCGCTCTATCTGGTTCGGCATTGTGGCAACGATCATTTGCCTTATAATCGCTTATCCTTTGGCTTATATCATATCCAAAAAGACCGACAAGGTGCAGCGCACGATGATACTTCTCGTTATGCTGCCGATGTGGATGAGCTTTCTTATCAGAACCTATTCGTGGATGGCTATTTTGCAGGATACGGGCATTATAAACTCGTTTCTTATGAAAATAGGCCTTCCTCCCGTTCATATGATTAACACGGGCGGCGCCGTTATTTTGGGCATGGTTTATAACTTTTTGCCCTATATGATTATGCCTATCTATTCCGTTATGGCAAAAATGGATTTATCCATGATTGAAGCGTGCCAGGATCTCGGTGGCAACGGCCTCACCGTAGTTCGCCGCTGCATTCTTCCGCTGAGCATGCCGGGAATAGTGAGCGGAATTACAATGGTTTTCGTTCCTTCCGTTTCGACCTTTTATATTTCTCAAAAGCTCGGCGGCGGCTCGTTTGACCTTATCGGCGACGTTATCGAGAGGCAGTTTCAGCAGTCATATAATTACAATCTCGGAGCGGCGATTTCACTCGTGCTCATGGTGCTCATTCTCGCTTCCATGGCTGTCATGAATCATTTTTCCGAAGAGGGGGAGATGGTTATATGAAAGCTTTGTCAAAGATTTACACCGTTCTCGTTTTTATTTTCCTTTACGCGCCCATCGCCGTGCTTATCGTTTATTCCTTTAACGCTTCAACGAGCACGGTCGTATTCTCGGGGTTTTCGCTCCAGTGGTATAAATCCTTAATCCACGCTTCCGCAACGCTTAAGTCGGTCAGAAACACGATTATTCTTGCCGTCACTTCGTCCGTTCTTGCCACTGTTATCGGCACGGCGGCTGCGGTTGGGCTCGAAAAATACAAAAAGAGCGCATTCAGGTCGTCAATAATGGCGGTTACCAATATCCCGATGATGAATCCCGAAATAGTAACCGGTATTTCGATGATGCTGCTTTTCGTATTTATCGGCAGAATTATTCATTCCGATTCCGTTCTCGGCTTCGGCACGCTGCTGATAGCTCACATCACCTTTAATCTGCCTTATGTTATTCTCACCGTTTTGCCTAAGCTCAGGCAGACCGATAAGAATTTATCAGAGGCCGCGCAGGACCTCGGCTGCAAGCCCGTAAACGCCTTTTTCAAGGTGGTTTTGCCCTCCATTATGCCTGCGATTATCACAGGGCTCATAATGGCTTTTACGCTCTCACTTGACGATTTCATTATAAGCTACTTTACCGGCGGCCCCGGCTTCCAGACCCTGCCGATAGTGATTTATTCAATGACCAAAAAGAGAGTTAAGCCCGATATGTACGCTCTCGCTTCGCTCATATTCGTCAGTATTCTTATTTTGCTCATTCTTTACAATCTCGTTCAGGAAAAGAGCGAAGAAAAATCGAACCCCGACAAATCCGCACGGAGGTGAAATAAATGAAAAAATTTTTATCCGCGTTTTTCGCTCTTTTGATAACTGCGCTCACGTTTTCGTTTTCTTCCGTTTCGGCGTCCGCGCTTGCAAAGAAATCCGATATAGAAGCTCTCAGAGGCACGAAGCTTTACGTTTACAACTGGGGCGAATATATTTCGGACGGCGAAGACGATACGCTTGACGTTAACGCGGCTTTTACCGAAAAATACGGCATACAGGTTGTTTACGACACTTTTGATAACAACGAAACGATGTATTCAAAGCTAAAAAGCGGCGGAGTTTCATACGACGTTGTTTTCCCGTCGGACTATATGATTGAAAGAATGATAAGCGAAGGTCTGCTTGAAAAAATAGATTTTTCAAACGTGCCGAATTTTTCTTACATTCCCGAAAAATACAGAAACCTGTCTTATGACCCCACAAACGAATATTCCGTGCCTTACACGGTTTCTTACGTGGGCCTTATCTATAACTCAAAGATGGTTTATGAAAAGCCGGACAGCTGGGCGGCTCTTTGGGACGAAAACTACACCAACGACATTCTGATGTTTGATAATCCGAGAGACGCTTTCGCCATAGCTCAGAGCCTTCTCGGCATGGATTACAACATGGAGTCCGAAACGGCGTGGAGAACCGCCGCCGCTTTGCTCAAGGAACAAAAGACCGTTTCTCCGGGATACGTCAACGACGAAATCTTCCTTAAAATGGAGTCTGGCGAAGCCGCTCTCGGCCCTTACTACGTAGGCGATTTCCTCACCATGAAGGAAAATAACGAAGATCTCGAATTCGTTTACCCCAAAGAGGGCGTTAACTATTTCCTTGACTGCGCCTGCATTTTAAAGGGGACCAAAAACAAGCTTGCCGCGGAGCTCTACTTAAATTTCCTCAACGAGCCCGAGGTTGCGCAGGCTAACGCGGAATATATCTGCTACGGCAGCCCCAACGAAGCGGTTTATACCAATGAAGATTACGAATATTATCAGAACGAGCTGCTTTACCCCGAAGAGGGCGCTTTCAAAACTCAGATTTTCCGCAATCTTTCGCCCGAGACTCTCGCTCTTATGAGCACTCTCTGGGACGACGTTAAAAATTACATTCCGTCAAACGGCTCTTACAGATACGTATTTTTCGGCGACGATACAAGCCCCTTAGCTACTAAAGAGGATTTGTCAGGCGACGCCACTAAATACGGCATCTGCATAGGCGTATTTCTTCTCATCTGCCTTGCATATATCATATTCAGATTTGCGAGGAAGAGATACAGGGAGAATATATAAAGAATAACAGGGTGCGGCATCCGGCTGATGTCACACCCTGAATTTTATTCTTTTTCAATTTTTAATATTACAAGCGTTTTGTCTTTCACTTTAAATTTAACGTTACAGCCTGCGTATGTCATGGCGAAGATTTTATTTTCGTCGTCGGAATAACCGGGCCTCGGGTCAAAAGAAAGCGTTTCTATTAGCGCTTCAAGCTTATCTTTGCTTAAAGCAGTTGTATCGGCGGCGGAATCTATTATAATGTCAAGCTTTTTGCTTTCGTTTTCTCCGTCAACGGCAAAAGACGAAGGGGAGTCGGGGAAAGAGTCGGCATAAGGAATATAAGGCTTTATATCATAAACGGGCGTGCCGTCAATCATATCGGCGCCTTTTACTCTGAGAGCGATTTTGCCGTCTGATTTTTCAATTCCGACAAGCTCAACGCAGGAGAGCCCTATGGGATTGGGCCTGAAAGGGGAGCGGGTAGCGAAAACGCCTATTCTTTTGTTGCCGCCGAGCTTCGGGGGCCTAACGGTCGGAGTCCATTCTTTATCTTTGTTTTCGGAAAACTCCCATATTACCCATATCCTGCCGAATTCTTCGAGCCCTCTTACGGCTTCGTTTACGGAATATTCTTTTTCAAATACGATTAGGCTTTCGTTTTTTGACGAGAGCGACGCCTGCCGCGGCACGCCGAATTTTGAGCCGTAATCGTTTTTAACGGTTGCTATCACTTTCAAGGCTTATTCCTCAAATCAAAATAAATTCGCCATAATATGATTAAAACCCCCGAGAGATTACCTCACGGGGGTTTGGAGCTGCTAGGCAGACTCGAACTGCCGACCTCATCCTTACCAAGGATGCGCTCTACCACCTGAGCCATAGCAGCACGTTTTTCTGAACGCTCGATTATATTATCACATAGCTGAGAATTTTGCAAGTGTTTTTTTGAATTTTCTTTATTTTATTTTATAAAGCCAATACGGGAGCGAAAATTATCGCCCCCGTATTTTAAAGATTAAAGATTGAGCTCTTCGAGCTTTTCGGGCTCGTCAACTTTAAAAATCATCTGCGCGTCTTCGTCTTTGCCCGCAACTATGGAATACATATATTTAATGTTTATGCCGGCTTCGGCGATTTTTGAAAGAAGAGAGTTAAGTCCGCCCGCAACGTTGGGCACGGAAATCTGCTGAACGGGATTTACTGAAATAACGAAACCCTCGTCAATAAGAGCGTCCTTCGCGAAATCAACGTCATCGGCGATTAAGCGGATAATGCCGTAGTCGTTTGACTCGGCAATGCTGATTGCCTTGAGGTTAACGGACTTTTTAGCGAGAAGGTCGGTGATTTCTTTTAGCTGACCGGATCTGTTTTCAAGGAAAACGGAGATTTGCTTTACTGTCATTTTGCTTTCCTCCTTATATCTTTCTGTTGTCGATAACTCTTACGGCCTTGCCTTCGCTTCTCGTGATTGACTTGGGAGCAACAAGGCGAACCTTTGCGTAAATGCCGAGCATGGATTTGAGAGCCGCAACAAGTTCTTTTTCCATTTCGTTAACTTTGCCGAGGTCGTCGGAGAAGTTTTCGTTGGTCATTTCAACCTGAACTTCGAGAGTGTCGGAATTGTTTACTCTGTCAACTATGATCTGATAGTTTGCCTGATAGCCCTGCTCAAGAAGAACGGCTTCTATCTGAGAGGGGAATACGTTAACGCCCTTGATAATGAGCATATCGTCGCTTCTGCCTCTGGGCTTAACCATCTTGATGAAGGTTCTGCCGCAGGAGCACTGCTTTCTGGTAAGCACGCAGATATCTTTGGTTCTGTATCTGATAACGGGGAAAGCTTCTTTATCGAGGCAGGTGAATACGAGCTCGCCCTGCTCGCCTTCGGGAAGCACTTCGCCGGTGTCGGGGTCTATGATTTCGGCATAGAAGTGGTCTTCGTTAATGTGCATACCGGTCTGCTCCGAGCATTCAAACGAAACGCCGGGGCCGCTGATTTCGGTAAGGCCGTAAATATCGTAAGCTTTGATGCCGAGAGCTTTTTCAATGTCTCTTCTCATCTCTTCGCTCCAGGCTTCGGCGCCGAAAAGTCCGGCTTTGAGCTTGATTTGGTCTTTAATGCCTTTTTCGGCTATGGTTTCGCCGAGATATGCGGCGTAAGAAGGAGTGCAGCAAAGTACGGTTGAGCCGAGGTCGGTCATAAACTGAAGCTGTCTGTCGGTGTTGCCCGAGCTCATGGGCAGAGTGAGAGAGCCGAGCTTATGAGAGCCGCCGTTAAGACCGGGACCTCCGGTGAAAAGACCGTAGCCGTAAGAAACGTGAACAACGTCTTCATTAGTTGCGCCTGCGGCTGCAAGAGCTCTCGCGCAGCATTCTTCCCAAAGGTCGATGTCGTGCATGGTGTAATAAGCGATAACTCTTTTGCCGGTTGTGCCCGAAGTGGACTGAATTCTCACGCATTCGGAAAGAGGCTTTGCAAGCATTGCGTAAGGATAGCCTTCTCTTAAGTCATCCTTGCTCAGGAACGGAAGCTTTGAAATATCGTCAATGCTCTTTATGTCGTCGATTGAAACACCGCTTTGCTCCATTTTTCTTCTGTAATCGGGGCAATCGTTCCAAACGTGCTGCATCTGCTTCATAAACTTTTCATTCTGAAGCTCTTTGATTTTTTCCAAAGGCATGGTTTCGAATTCGGGCTGGAAATAATTTTCCATAGTTGCATTACTCCTTTTCATCTTTATTTTGTCAAATTAATCTTCGCCTTTAAAATTTCTGCCGAGATAAAACGCTTTTTTGTTTATTTCAAGGAACTTTTCGGGAACGGAGGATTCAATAGCCTCTATCCATTCTCCTTCCGTGAAATCAAAATAATTTGAGAGCCTGCCGAGCAGCACTATGTTGACCGCTTTTGAAGAGCCTGCCTGCTCCGCAAGTGAAAGAGCGTCAAAGCAATCCGCCTTAACTCCCGCAGCCTTTATCTTTTCATCAAGCTTTTCGGGGTAAACCGCCGCTCCGGTGATAACGGGCATGGGGTTTGTCTGCTGAGTGTTGGTGATTATTATGCCGTCTTCTTTGAGATATTCAACCCATCTTGCCGCTTCGAGCATTTCGAAGGAAAGAATTATATCCGCCTCGCCCTTGTCAATAATGGGGGAGTAAACCTTGTCGCCGTAGCGAACGTAGGTTACAACGCTGCCGCCTCTCTGGCTCATTCCGTGAACCTCGCTGACCTTTACGTCATATCCTTTTGTGAGCAGAATTTTGCCGAGCAGCTTGCTGGCAAGCAGAGTGCCCTGGCCGCCGACGCCGACTATCATAATATTTACGGTTTTCAACTTAATTCCCTCCTTATTCGCCTAATGCGCCTGCGGGGCAAAGCTGAGAGCAAACTCCGCAGCCCGTGCACAGGGTGTTGTCAATAACGGCTTTGCCGTTTGCAATGCTTATGGCGGGGCATCCAACTCTCATGCAGGATTTGCAGCCGATGCACTTGCCCTCGTCGCACGAAATCGGGCCGTTATGCTTAACGTATTTGAGAAGGGCGCAGGGACGCCTTGAAATTATGACCGAGGGCTCATCTGCGGCAAGCTCCTCTTTGAGAGCTTTGTCGCAAGCCTTTAAGTCGTAGGGGTCAACCACGACAACTCTGTTAATGCCTATGGATTTGCAAAGAGCTTCAAGGTCAATTTTAGTGCAGGGGTCGCCCTTGAGGTTATATCCGGTCGTGGGGTTCTGCTGATGACCCGTCATGCCCGTAATGGAGTTATCGAGAATAATTACGGTAGAATTTGATTCGTTATAAGCGATGTTAACGAGGCCGGTTATACCGGAATGCATAAAGGTCGAATCGCCGATAACGGCAACGGACTTTTTGCTGTTTTCTTCCGAAAGCTTGTTAAATCCGTGAAGGCCCGATATTGAAGCGCCCATGCAAATGGTGGTGTCAAGCGCGGCAAGGGGAGGAACGGCGCCGAGAGTGTAGCAGCCGATGTCACCCAAAACGTTTACCTTATTCTTCTTGAGAGTGTAGAAAAGGCCTCTGTGTGGGCAGCCCGCGCACATAACGGGAGGTCTGTTGGGTATATTTTCGTCGATAGATTTATATTGCGGCAGTTCTTTGCCGAGCTGCTCCGCGATATATCTCTGGCTGAATTCGCCTATACCGGTGAACTTATCTTTGCCGGTAACGTCAATGCCGATATTTCTGCAGAAGGTTTCAATGAAGGGGTCAAGCTCTTCGATAACTATGACCTTGTCAACCGAAGCCGCAAAATCCTTAATGAGCTTTTCGGGCATGGGATAGGTCATACCGAGCTTCAAAACGGGGTAAGTGTCGCCGCAAACCTCTTTAACATACTCATAAGAGGTGGAAGCGGTTATAATGCCGATGCTCTTGTCGGAGCCTTCTTCAATCTTATTGAAATCGCTCGTTTCGGCAAACTCCGCCAGGTCTTTGAGCCTCTGCTCAACAACGGGATGCCTGCCTTTGGCGTTTGAGGGCATCATTATGTATTTTGATGGAGTTTTTTCGTAAGGCTTATCGGGAATATCCTCTCTGTCGGAGGTTTCGATAACGCTCTGCGAATGAGCAACTCTCGTGCACATTTTAACTATAACGGGAGTGTCGAATTTTTCGGAAAGGTCATAAGCCGCTTTAACGAATTTGAGGGTTTCGGATGAATCCGAAGGCTCGAGCATGGGAATTTTTGCCGCTCTCGCGTAGTTTCTGCTGTCCTGCTCATTCTGAGAGGAGTGCATTCCGGCGTCGTCCGCAACGGCTATAACCATGCCGGCGTTAACGCCTGTGTAAGCTATTGTGAAAAGAGGGTCTGCGGCAACGTTCAAGCCGACGTGCTTCATTCCGCAAAAGCTTCTTTTGCCCGAAAGAGATGCGCCGAAAGCGCTTTCCATGGCTACCTTTTCATTAGGCGCCCATTCCGCATATATTTCGGGATATTTTGCGGCGTATTCTGTAATTTCCGTTGAAGGAGTGCCGGGGTAAGACGAAACGAAGGAGCAGCCGGCTTCATACAAGCCTCTTGCGAACGCTTCGTTTCCTAACATCAATTTTTTCATAGGGCTTCACTATCCTTATCAGCTTTTTATCTGAGCTTCAACGAGCCTGCCGTTGCAGTAAATCTCACGAAGCTTTGGCTTTTCGATTTTTCCCGTTGCGTTTCTCGGAACGTCTGCGAAAATGATTTTGCGGGGTCTCTTGTATTTGGGAAGGTCAGAGCAGAATTCGTTTATTTCTTCTTCCGTGCAGGTAAAACCTTCTTTTATTTCGATTATAGCGGCTGCAATTTCGCCGAGCCTTGCGTCGGGCAGACCTATAACCGCAACGTCTTTGATTTTATCGTGCTTTCTGAGAAAAGCTTCGATCTGAACGGGATAAATGTTTTCGCCGCCGGATATGACAACGTCTTTCTTGCGGTCAACGAGAGTGATGAAGCCGTCTTCGTCAATTTCAGCCATATCGCCGGTGTAGAGCCATTCGCCCTTGAGCACTTCCGCGGTAGCTTCGGGGTTTTTATAATAGCATTTCATAACGCCCGGGCCTTTAACGCAAAGCTCACCGACTTCGCCCACTTTAACTTCTTCGTCGTTTTCGTTAACTATTTTGGCGCTCCACAGATAGCCGGGAATACCGATTGCGCCGACCTTATCGGTGTTGCCGATTCCGAGATGAACACAGCCCGGCCCTAAAGATTCGCTCAGACCGTAGTTGGTGTCATATTCCTGACCGGGGAAGTATTTTTGCCATCTGTTAACGAGTGAAGGCGGAACGGGCTGAGCGCCGATGTGCATAAGCCTCCACTGCTCAACGAGATGCTCGTCAAGATTTATTTTGCCGCTTTCAATGCAGTCGAGTATATCCTGAGCCCAGGGGACGAGCAGCCAGACGATGGTGCATTTTTCTTCCGTTACCGTGCGCAAAATCCATTCGGGCTTAACGCCTCTTAATAAAACGGCTTTGCTGCCGGAAAGAAGAGAACCGAACCAGTGCATTTTCGCGCCGGTGTGATAAAGAGGAGGAATGCACAGGAATATATCGTCATGCTGCTGCTTGTGATGATTTTGCTCGGTAAGGCAGGAGCAATACAGAGCCTTGTGGTCGTGCAGAATAGCCTTCGGAAAGCCCGTTGTGCCGGATGAAAAATAAATCGCGGCGTAATCGTGCTCGTCTATAGCTACGGGAGGAGTTACGGATGAGCAATAATTTTTGAGCGCCCAGCAGTTTTCGGCGTAAGCCGGAGTGTCGGGGCCTACGAAAAAGAGCGTTTTGCATTTCTCGGGCAAATCATTGATTATTTTGTCAATTCTCGTAATGAAATCGGGCCCGAAAATAAGTATTTCGCAATCCGCAAGGTCAAGGCAGTAGTTGATTTCTTCGGAAGTATATCTGTAATTAAACGGAACGGCGATGCAGCCTGCTTTGAGCACTCCGAAATATACGGGCAGCCACTCTATGCAGTTCATCAGCAATATGCCGACCTTCGTTTCTCTTTTAACGCCTCTTGAGAGCAGCAAATTAGCTATTCTGTTGGAATCTTCGTTGAATTTTCCCCAGGTAGTTTCTCTGCGGTAAGGGGTGTCGGGGCTCGCTATCTCAACGAGAGAAGCCTCTCTCCAGGTTGACGCTCTGTCTCTTTTATCCGACGGATTGATTTCTACGAGCGCAACTTCGTCTCTGTAAAGCTTTGCGTTTCTTTCAAGCAGTTCGGTTATCAGCAATTTATTTAACCTCCTAAGGTAATTTAAAAACTTTAAAAAATATTATATCTTTTATATAGGGCTTTGTCAAACTATTTTTGCGATTATCAACAATAACGTTGAGTCAGCGCGAATATTGCTTTTTTAAAAACTTCTTTAAGCTCAAATTTCTTGATTTAAACTGAAATCGGTGTTATAATAATTCGGATTGAAACGTAATTTGAAAGGATTTGCTATGAAAAGGAAGAAGTGGGTCGTTTCAAAAGGCAACAAAGAGCTTGCAACGAGCGCCGCTCAAAAATTCGGAATAGATCCTATTGCCGCCATGATAGCCACCTCAAGGGGCTTTGACGACATTGATTCGATAGGCGAATTTTTTGATGAAAACAGCGCTCTCGGGCTTGACCCTTTGTCCATTAAGGATATGGACAAAGCCGCAGCAAGGGTCAACGCCGCTCTCGATTCTTTTGAAATGATTTGTGTGTTCGGCGATTACGACGCCGACGGAGTGACGGCTACAGCCCTGCTTTATTCGTATCTTGAAAGCAGGGGAGCGAACGTTATAAGATACGTGCCCGATAGAATAAAAGAAGGCTACGGTCTCAATAAAGAAGCGATAAAAAAGCTCGCCGATTGCGGAGTGAAGCTGATAGTTACCGTTGATAACGGCGTGTCCTGCGTTGAAGAAACAAAATACGCGTATTCGCTCGGCATGCAGGTTATCATAACCGACCACCATAAAACGGGCGATATTCTGCCCGAATGCGAAGCGGTAGTTGACCCTCACAGGCCCGACTGCCCGAGCAAATTCAAAGAAATGAGCGGCGTCGGAGTTGCGTTTAAGCTCGTATGCGCCATAGAAGGCTCAGACGAAGATGAGCTGCTCGATGAATTCGCGGAGCTTATAGCGATAGGCACGATAGGCGACGTTGTTTCGCTCACCGGCGAAAACAGAATAATGGTAAGGCGCGGCGTTCGCAATATGACTCAGTCCCCCGGCATCGGCGTAGCGTCTTTGCTTGAGTCCTCCGGTTACGGCGGCAAAAAAATATCATCCTCGAGCGCGTCCTTCACTCTTTGCCCGAGAATAAACGCCGCGGGCAGAATGGGCACTGCGGACAAGGCTCTCGACCTGCTTTTGTGCGACGACGCGGAAACGGGCGGTTACCTTGCCGAAGAAATCAACGAGCTCAATATTTTGAGGCAAAAAACCGAAAACGATATTTTCAACAAAGCCGTTGCGATAGTTGAATCAAACCCCGAAATATCGTCGGGCAGAATTCTCGTCGTTGACGACGAAGACTGGCATCAGGGCGTTATCGGCATAGTTGCCGCTAAACTTACCGAAAGATACGGAAAGCCGAGTATCGTTATTTCGAGAAACGGAGAAAACGCCAAAGGCTCCGCAAGAAGCATAGAAGGCTTTTCGATATTTGACGCGATAGAAAGCACGTCTTCGCTTCTGACTCATTACGGCGGCCACACTTTAGCTGCCGGAATAGGCATAAAATCCGCCGATATTCCCGCTTTCCGCAAAGCCATCAACGAATACGCCGCAGGCAGAGAAATTCCGTTTGCCGAGATAAATATTGACTGCAAGCTTCGTTTAAGCTCGGTTGACAAAGACCTTCTCGGCGCTCTCGAAGCGTTGGAACCTTTCGGCAGCGGCAATCCTCAGCCTCTTTTCGGGCTGTTTGACGTAACCGTTGAAGAAATATCCGGCGTTTTAAACGGCAAGCACACAAGGCTCATAGTTTCAAAAAACGGCTCAAGGCTTAACGCAGTTTATTTCAATATGCCCGATTCGAGGTTTCCGTTTGAAGTTAAAGACACGGTTGACCTTGCCGTTAATGTTGAAGAGAATTACTATAACGGCGAAACGAGAGTGTCCGTTATAGTCAGAGGAATCAGACCGAGCGTTACGGATGAGGAAAAGGTGCTTTATTCCATAGGCCTTTACAATAAATTCCTCTTCGGCTCGAAAATAACATCGGACGAAGCTGCAAAGCTTATACCCGAGAGGGAAACGCAGGTCGAAGTTTTCAAAAGCATTAAGGCAAATCCTCTTAAGGACGGCTACTGCGAGCAGCTTTGCGTAAGGCTCGGCGACGACGGCGAAAAGCTTGCCTCATATATGGTTTGCGTTGATATAATGCGCGAGATGGGGCTTATTAAATCAAACGACAACGGCGCTCTTTACGTGCCGGAAAATCCCAAAAAGGTAAATCTTGAAAATTCCGAAATAATGAGAAAACTCAGAAATATAAAACGATAAGAATTGAGTATTATGAGAGAAAGCAATTACGCGCAAATGGATAACTTCTCAACGCCTCAGGAAGGCTTGGATATTCTTTTGAGTATCGTCAAAAACGCCTACACTCCCGACGAGATTGAAGAAGTTAAAAAAGCATACGAATACGCGAGCGAAGCCCACAAGGACCAGGTTAGGCTGTCCGGTGAGCCTTATATCGTGCACCCGCTGAGCGTTTCCATAATCACCGCAAGGCTCGGTATGGATTCTTATTCCGTAATTGCCGCAATGCTCCACGATACCGTTGAAGATACGGGCGTAACCCCCGAAGAGGTTGAAGAAAAATTCGGAAAAACCGTCGCGGAGCTCGTTGAGGGATTGACTAAAATTCAGCACGTCAACACAAACAGCGAGTCGAGAATGGAAGGCGGCATTTTCCTTGACCCGTCACAGGTCAAACAGCAGCAGCAAGCGGAAAACATCAGAAAAATGCTGCTCGCCATGTCAAAGGATATAAGGGTTATTATCGTTAAGCTTGCCGACAGGCTTCACAATATGCGCACTCTTATGTTTAAGCCCGAAAACAGAAGGCGTGAAATAGCGCTTGAAACTATCGAGATTTACGCTCCGATAGCTCACAGGCTCGGTATCAGACCCATAAAAGAAGAGCTTGAGGATTTATCAATTAACTACCTTGACCCCGTTGCTTATAAAGACATTGAAGATTCTCTCGAAAAGCAAAGCTCTCAGAGAAAAGAATTTCTTGACGATATTCAGACGAGAATTGAAGAGAGAACGAGGCAGATAGTTCCCGACGCGCAGGTAAACGGCAGAATTAAATCCGTTCACGGCATATACAGAAAGATGTTTATGCAAAATAAAAACATCGACGAAATTTACGATATTTACGCCGTGAGAATAATCGTTGATACCGTTATTGACTGCTATAACTGCCTCGGCATTATTCACGATATGTTTAAGCCCATTCCGGGGCGTTTTAAAGATTACATTTCTAACCCCAAGGCAAACATGTATCAGTCTTTGCACACGACCGTTATCGGCAAAGAAGGCATTCCCTTTGAGGTGCAGATAAGAACCTGGGAAATGCACAGAACGGCTGAATTCGGCGTTGCCGCTCACTGGAAATATAAGCTCGGCATGAACGAGAAAAGCACCATTGACGACAAGCGCCTTGCCTGGGTGCAGCAGCTGCTTGACAGCCAGAATGACAGCGAAGACGCCGAAGACATCGTTTCGACCATTAAGAGCGACCTTGTGCCGGAGGAAGTTTTCGTGTTTACCCCGAAGGGCGACGTTTTTGATTTGCCCATGGGCTCGACCGTTATCGATTTTGCCTACGCCATTCACTCCGAGGTCGGTAATAAAATGGTGGGCGCAAAGGTTGACGGCAGAATTGTGCCGCTCAACTACGTTGTTCATACGGGTGAAATAATCGAAGTTATAACCTCTTCTCAGCCCGGCAAAGGCCCGAGCAGAGACTGGCTCAAAATTGTTAAAACGAGCCAGGCAAAAAGCAAAATCAGGCAATGGTATAAGCGCGAAAGACGAGACGAAAATATTGCCGAGGGCAAAGCCGAGGTTGAAAGAGAGTTTAAGCGCAATTTCATTCGCTTAACTCCCGAAGAGTTTGAGCCTTTCGTCACTAAAATGGCTGAAAGACAGCATTGCAAAAATCTTGACGATTTCTATGCCGCTATCGGCTACGGCGGAATTTCTCTTCAAAAGATGATGCCGAGAGCCAAAGAGGATTACCTCAAGATGTCTAAGCTCAACGAGCCTTCTCAGGAGGTTAAACCGACCGCCAAGAAAAAGACGAAGACGGGCGAGGGCGTCGTTATTGAGGGCATTGATAACTGCCTTATTAAATTCTCGAGATGCTGCAATCCGCTTCCCGGCGATGAAATCATCGGCTTCATCACAAGAGGCCACGGCGTTTCCATTCACACGAGAAACTGCACAAACGTGCCGAAAGATATATCCCTGTCCGGCGAACCCGACCGCTGGGTAACGGCTTATTGGGACGCCAATATCAAGGAAAAAGACGAGTTTAAATGCACTTTGCAGATTTATTGCCTTGACAGAATCGGTATGCTCGCCGATATATCCGGGCTTTTGGCAAACGCTCATATTCCGATTACGGATTTGAGCACGAGAAATTCAAAAGACGGCAGAGTGAGCATTTTTATCACCGTTTGCGTTAACGGCGTTGAGCATCTCAATACCATAATCGGCAAACTGAGCAAAATTTCCGGAGTTCTCGGCATAGAGCGTTCCGGCATTTAAGGAGAGCGGTCTATGAGAGCCGTTATACAAAGAGTAACTTCATCATCCGTTTCCGTTTCGGGCGAAATTAAAGGCAAAATAGGCAAAGGCTTTAACGTTTTGCTCGGCGTTATGCAGGGCGACACCGAAAAAGAAGCGGAGCTTTTGGCAAAAAAGATTTCCGACCTCAGAGTTTTTGAGGACGAAAACGGAAAAATGAACCTCGACATAAAAACTATCGGCGGCGAAGCGCTCGCGATATCGCAGTTTACGCTATGCGCCGATTTGAAAAAGGGCAACAGGCCGTCTTTCTTTCCGTCCGCTCCTCCCGAAGAAGCCGAAAAACTCTATGACAGATTTTGCGTTTACTTAAAGCAATTCGGCATTAAAAACGTTGAAAAAGGCGTTTTCGGAGCGGATATGAAGGTTGAAATCAGCAACGACGGCCCCGTTACTATAATTATGGACACGGATATCTGGAAGAAGGCAAGCAATGATAATTGAGCAAATTCCGATGGACAGCGACGTTTTGTCCAACAGCTTCATTCTCAAAGATGAAAAAACAGGCGCTTGCGCCATAGCGGACCCCGGCGGATGCACCGAAGGGCTTGTTGAAGCGGTCGAACGAGAAAAAGATAACATAAAATATATTCTTCTCACTCACGGCCATTTTGACCACATACTCGCTCTGCCTTTTGTTAAGGAAAAGACAAACGCGCTTGTCGCCATAGGCGAAGGTGACGCAATATGCCTTAAAAGCAGAGTTTATAATCTCATGGAGAGATTTAACGTTGACGCTCCGTTTACGGAAACTGAGCCCGATATAATCCTTAAAGACGGCGATAAAATTAAAATAGGCGAGAGCGAAATAACCGCTCTTTCCGTTCCCGGTCATTCGGCAGGCGGTTTTGTTTTCGTTGATGAAGACGGCAGAAATATTATTACGGGCGACACTCTGTTTCGCTCAACCGTCGGCAGAACCGACGGCATCGGCGGCAGCGACGAAGAATTAAGAAAATCCCTCGTTAAGCTTATTTCTCTTGACGGCGACTACGATATTTACCCGGGTCACGGCCCGAAATCCGAGCTTTCGCACGAAAGAGTGAGAAACATTTACATAAGAAGGATGAACAAATAAATTGATACTTCGCGTTTTGGGGCACGGCTTTCACTATGAATGCGAAAACCTGTGCAGAGTCTTTTACCCGAATGAAAAAATCGCGGTCGTTCGCGATATGTCGGGTGAGGATTCAAAAGAAGTAACAACTCAATATGAAAACGGCGTTTGCACGGTATCGGCGAATATTTACGGCTCCTTTTTATCAATGGAAGCCAAAGCCGATTACGAGAGCGCCGAGCTCGAAATAGCAACGCTGATTTATTCCGTTTTATCCGGGATTACCGGCTACACTCCTTCCTGGGGAGTGCTCACGGGAGTCAGACCCTCAAAGCTAATGATGAAGCTGATGAGCTCCGAAGGCGAAGAAAGGGCTTTTAACTATTTTACGGATTCGCTTCTTGTAAAAAGCGAAAAAGCCCGCCTTGCGCAAACCGTCGCTAAAGCTGAGCGTGAAATTATAAACAGCGTTTCAAAAGACTCCGTAAGTCTTTACGTTTCAATTCCTTTTTGCCCTTCAAGATGCAGCTATTGCTCGTTTGTAAGCCATTCCATAGCGACACCGTCGGCGGCAAAGCTGCTGCCGTCCTACGTCGATAAGCTCAAAGAAGAAATAAAAGCCGCGGGCGTTCACGCTTCCAACCTCGGCTTAAAGCTTCAGAGCGTTTATTTCGGCGGCGGCACGCCCGGCATATTATCGGCGGAATATCTCGACACTCTGCAAAGCGCCATTGAAGAGAGCTTTGATATGACTGCGCTCGCTGAATATACCGTTGAGCTCGGCAGACCGGACACCGTTTCAGACGATAAGCTCCAAACGCTGATTAAACATCATACGGGCAGAATCAGCATAAATCCGCAGTCTTTCAATCAGAAAACGCTCGACGCCATAGGCAGAGCGCACAGCGTTCAAGCGGTTTTTGAGGCTTACGAAAACGCGCGCAAATATCCGTTTGAAAGCATAAATATGGATTTAATCGCGGGTCTTCCCGGCGAAGAACCCGAAGACTTTGAATATTCGCTCGACAAAACGATTTCTTTAGCTCCCGAAAACGTAACCGTTCATTCTCTCGCGCTCAAGCGCTCATCGACGATGAACTACGAAGGCGAAACGGTAAAAAGGGGAGAGAAAGCCGAAAAAATGCTTTCTTACGCCTCAAAAGCCTTGACAAATTCCGGTTATTCGCCATATTATATGTATCGCCAGAGCAAGTGCGTCGGCAACCTCGAAAACGTGGGCTGGTGCCTTGAAAATAAGAAAAGCTTTTATAACGTGATAATGATGGAAGAGTGCCAAACCGTTATCGGCGTCGGCGCCGGCGCTGTAACAAAGCTTTGCGACCCTTCCTGCAACAACATTCAAAGAATATTCAATTATAAATACCCTTACGAATATATTTCCGGCTTCGAAGAGATGCTTGAAAGAAAAAAGGGAATAGAAGATTTTTACGCTCAAGCTTAATCGCTTTGATATGACGGTCACCCTGAAAGGATGATGGATAAATTGGAAGAAAATAAAAAACAATCTGTATTAAACGGCGCAATGATACTAATGTTTGCCGTTATACTCGTTAAGATTATAGGCGCTCTGTTTAAGATGCCTATGACCAGCCTTATCGGTATGACCGGCAGAGGCTATTTTAACTCCGCTTACGAAATTTATACTCCTATTTTCGCAATAGCCATGGCAGGCTTGCCCGTAGCGGTGTCAAGAATGGTCGCTGAAAGCGTTGCTCTCGAAAAATACAGGCAGGCGAGGGCCATTTTCAACGTTTCCAAAAAGGTCTTTCTCGTTGTCGGCATCGCAGGCACTTTAATTCTTCTTATTTTTGCGTATCCTTACGCAAAGTACATAGCAAATATCAAGAGCCTGAGAGCTATTTTGTGCGTTGCTCCATCGATCTTCCTTTGCTGCTATATGTCCGCTTACAGGGGATATTACGAGGGTCTTCGCAATATGGTGCCAACCGCCGTATCTCAGGTCATAGAAGCGCTCGGAAAGCTAGTTTTGGGCCTTGCGTTCGTTAAAATAATCATGAGCGCAGGCGCTTCTCAGTTTGAAAAAGGAATGACCGCTTCGGGCGGGGTTTCCGCGGAAGTTTTCGGCTCGACGGTCACAGATGCCGCGCAGGCTAACAGCGTTATCGTGCCTTACGCCGCCGCGGGAGCGGTTTTGGGCGTTACCATCGGCTCGCTGCTTTCGCTGCTTTTCCTTATGTTTTATCATAAGGCAAAGGGTGACAGTTTCTCTCCGAGGCTTGTCGCCGCTTCTCCCGCTCCGGACGAAGGCTCGGCTATCGCAAAGCAGATGATAACAATAGCCATTCCAATGGTTATCAGCGCTCTTATTCTTAACGTTACAAATCTTATTGACACGGCTACAATTCAGGCTCGTCTTGCAACGGCTCTCGATAAAGATTTCACTACCGTTGTGGATATGTATTCAAAGTCGTTTAACAAAGCCGTTGAGCTCGGAAGGCTTAATATTTCCGACGCCGGCGAGGTCGTTAAATACATCTGGGGAGCTTACGGCACGGGGCTTGATTTCAGAACTCTCGTTCCCACTATCACAATTCAGCTCGGCGTTTCCGCTATACCCGCACTTGCCGCCGCGTGGGCTGTAAAAAACAAAAATTCAATGCGTCAAACCATAGAAACGGTGCTCAGAGCAGGCATGCTCATCGCTCTGCCAGCAGGCTTCGGCATGGCGGCTCTCGCAACCCCTATACTTACCTTTATTTACGGCAGAGGCAACAGCTTTGAAGCTATACCCATCATCGCTCCAATCCTCTGTATTTACGGCGCGTTTACTCCGATTATCGCCATATCAACGCCCATAACAAATATGCTGCAGGCAGTCGGCAGAGCGGATATTCCCATGAAATCCGTAGCGGCAGCCGCAGTTATCAAAATAGTTTCAAATTTCATTTTAGTCGGTATTCCGGGCATAAATATTTACGGAGCCGTTTTCGGCACCGTGCTGTTTTACGTTATTATCGTGAGCGTCAATATGATATCTCTTCTTCGCATATCAAAGGTCAAAGTTAACTGGAAGAGCGTATTTTTAAAGCCTTTTATTGCCGCTGTATTTTCATCCGTAACAGCTTTTATTACTCACGGAATTATAGTGAGAATTTTCCCCGCGGATACCACCGCTTCAATAGTTAATTCCGACACTTTCGGCACTTTAGCGGGAATTTTCCTTGCCGTTATCGTCTATTTCGCGGCTGTTCTCTTATTAAAGGGAATTGCCAAAGAAGACGTTGAAGTGCTGCCAAAAGGCGAAAAATTTGCAAAAACACTTGAAAAATATGGACTTTTGGGTTAAACTATGATATAGTGTTCAAAGAAAAGGGCTGCAATTCCGATGGTTGATTTTGAATTTAAAGAAAAATACAACATTGACGACTTCATTGAAATAATGAAGATTTTGCGCAGGCCCGGCGGCTGCCCGTGGGATATTGAGCAAACTCACGAGAGCATTAAGAAAAATCTCATCGAAGAAACTTACGAAGTGATCGAAGCGATAAACAAGCAGGATACCGATCTGCTCAGAGAAGAGCTCGGCGATTTGCTTATGCAGGTTGTTTTCCACACCGTTATGGAAGAGGAAAAAGGCGCTTTTGATTTTGACGACGTTGTGGATGAGGTTTCAAAGAAGCTCATTATTCGTCACCCTCACGTTTTCGGCGACGTTAACGCGGACACGGTTGACGAGGTGCTCGCCAATTGGGACGCTATAAAGAAACGCACCAAAAATCAAAAATCCGTTTCGGAGTCAATGCTCAGCGTTCCCGTTGAGCTGCCCGCGCTCATGAGAGCCTCAAAAATTCAAAAGAAAGCGGCGGACGTCGGCTTTGACTGGGACGATTGCTCGGGAGCCGTTGATAAGCTTTATGAAGAAGCGGACGAACTAAAGGCGGCAATTCAAAACGGCGACGGCGAAAATGCAGAGGAAGAGCTCGGAGATTTGCTGTTTTCGGCGGTTAACGTTTCGAGATTTATTCACGCCGACCCCGAAGAGTCACTCACCAAAGCTTCAAACAAGTTTTTAAACAGATTTACTCTTGTTGAAAAGCTTGCGGGCGAAAGAAACATCGACATGAAAACCGCTTCTCTCGAAGAACTTGATTCTCTTTGGGATGAAGTTAAAAAAGCAGAGATGCGATAACTCGAAAGAGTTTCACATAAAAAATTTTAGATTGGAGAAAACACGATGAATAAGACAGAACTCGTAGCAGCCGTTGCGGCTAAAGCGGATATCGACAAGAAAGCAGCTGAGAAATCAGTTAATGCTGTTATCGATTCCATCACCGAAGGTCTTGTAAAAGACGGTAAGGTTCAGCTCATTGGTTTCGGTACTTTTGAGGTTCATAAGCGCAGCGCAAGAACCGCTCGCAATCCTCAGACCGGCGAGAAAGTTAAGGTTAAGGCAACTAAGGTTCCCACCTTCAAAGCAGGCTCAGCTCTTAAAGAAAAAGCTGCTAAGTGCAAGGCTGTAAAATAAGTTTTTTTAAGGCTGCCTTTTTAAGGCAGCCGATTTTTTTAAAATATCTCGTTGAGGGTTAAAAAATGAGACTTGATAAATTTCTGAAGGTTTCCAGAATTATAAAGAGAAGAACGGTCGCCAACGAAGCTTGCGACGCAAAGCACGTTAGCGTTAACGGCAAAGTGCAGAGAGCTTCTTATGAAATTAAAGTAGGCGATATAATCGAAATAACGTTCGGCGAAAAAACGTCAAAATTCGAGGTGCTTTCTCTTAATGAATACACAACCAAAGAGAACGCTTCGCTCATGTTTAAACAGCTCTGATTTTTCTTTAAAATATTTATTCAGATACTTGAAAATTAAAATTTATTCGTGTATAATACCAAATCGGGTCGGCAAATATCAGTTTTGCGGAGAGTTATTATGAGCCGTTTTTCCATTGATAAAAAGGCAAGAAAAATTGCCCTTATAGCATTGATAGCGGTGCTTATCATAATTTATCTCGTGATAATTATCGGTAAGCTTAAAACAAGAAATGAGCTTGACAGGCAAAAGAGCGACATGGAGTCTTCCGTTACGTCCATTCTTGAGGATAACAGCAAGATAAAAGAGTCCATTGAGAACGGCGACGAAGAATCATATCTCGAGCAGATTGCCCGCGATGAATACAGCTACGTAAACCCTGAGGAGCGAATTTATTACGATAACGACGCTTCTTAAGCGTAAAGATATTATTCTACACGAAAGGTTCAATTCAGTCTATGCAAATTGAGGAAGGCGCAATTGTCAGCGGTAAAGTAACCGGTATAACCGATTTCGGTGCATTCGTTGAGCTTGAAGACGGTAAAACCGGTATGGTTCACATATCCGAGGTAGCGTCGGGCTACGTTAAGGATATAAGCGAACATCTGCAGTTAAACCAGGAAGTTAAAGCAAAGGTTATTTCCGTTTCGGACACGGGAAAGATAAGCCTGTCTATCAAGAAGCTCGGTTCCGACAAAGGGGAAGGCTCAAAGCAGCAAAACGGTCGGGGCAAGTCTTCTCAGAAGTCCGGAGACAGCCGTTCATCGGCTCCGAGAGTATGGCAGGGTCAAAAGACCGAGAAGCCCTCGGGCGAAAAGCAGTCTTTTGAAGATATGATGGCAAGCTTTAAAAAGATGAGCGACGAAAAAATGAGTGACCTTAAACGCTCCGATTCCAAAAGGGGCAGCGTGGGCTATTCCCGCAGAGGTCAAAAATAATATGAAAGAAAGAGGGGGCTCCTGCCCCCTGTATTTGTTATGAGAGAAATTAACTTGTCTTTATTAACCGAAAAAATCAAAAACGCCTGCATTGAGGCAAACCGTATTTTGCCCGACGACCTCGTTGACAGAATAGGCTTTTGCGCTTCGTGCGAAAGCGCGGAGTTGCCGTCAAACGTTATGCACAGCATTAAAGAAAACATCGACGTTGCAAAAGAGCTTTCTCTGCCCGTTTGCCAGGACACCGGCATGGCTGTAATTTTTGCCGAAATAGGGCAGGAGGTTCATTTTGCAGGCGGAGATTTTGAAGCAGCCGTTAATGAAGGCGTAAGGCAGGGTTATTCCGAAGGGCTTTTAAGAAAGAGCATTGTCAAAGACCCTTTAAGGCGCGAAAACACCGGCGACAACACTCCGTGCGTGCTTCATACGAGAATCGTGCCGGGCGATAAAGTGAAAGTTACCGTTGCTCCGAAAGGCTTCGGCAGCGAAAATATGAGCGCTCTTAAAATGTTCACTCCTTCCGCCTCAGAAAAAGATATAATCGATTTTGTAACCGATACCGTTAAAAAAGCCGGCAGCAACCCTTGCCCGCCCGTAGTTGTAGGCGTCGGCATAGGCGGCGACTTTGAAATGAGCGCTTATCTTGCCAAAAAAGCGCTTTGCAGACCGGTAAGCGTTAAAAACAGCGACGAATACTACGCCGGGCTTGAAGACAAAATGCTCGCATCAGTAAATGCTCTCGGCATCGGCCCCCAAGGCTTCGGCGGCAAAACCACCGCTCTTTCCGTTGCGATAGAGAGCTATCCCACTCACATCGCGGGGCTTCCCGTTGCCGTTAACATCGGCTGCCACGTTACAAGACATTCTGAATTTGTAATTTAAAAATCCGGATTGTAAATTTTTATTTAAACCTTTATTTTTTGTCATTCCTATGTTATAATGATGACGAGGTTAGAAGCCTCCAATCTTTAATAGGGGATGACTGTATGAAAATAACAATTGTCGGTCGCAAGTGCACTCCTCGCGATTCTTTCAAGGAGCACGTCGAAAAAAAGCTCGCTAAAATTGAAAAATTTTTCGGCGATGACGTTGAGGCAAAGGTGACTGTAACCGTCGAAAAGTCATCACAGGCAGTTGAAATCACCGTTAATAATAACGGAATAATCTTCAGAGCTCAGGAGAGAGCGGAGAATATGAACGAAGCTCTCGACAAATGTGTTGACACCCTAATCAGACAGATTCGCAAGAATAAGACCAGAGTTGAGAAGAAAATCAAAAACAGCAAATTTGAAGCTATCGAGACCGAAGAAGCCGTTAAAGAAGAAACCGAATATGAGGTTGTCAGAGAAAAGACTATTCTCTTAAAGCCTCAGTCAGTTGAGGAAGCCATTTTGCAGATGAACCTTGTAGGCCATCAGTTCTATCTCTTCCTCAACGAGAAGAACAACGGAGTAAATGTTGTTTACAGGCGCAGCGACGGCGGCTACGGCCTTATCACACCCGAAGTTGAGTAATCAGTTTATTTTTAGCCGTCATTGAAAAATGGCGGCTTTCTGTTTTTTTAGTATGAAAATTGATTTTGTAATTCCCTGCCTTTTGGGCATGGAATCTTTGATAACTAACGAATTAAAAACTTTCGGAGCCGAAAATATAAACGCCGAAAACGGCAGAGTGCTTTTTTCGGGCGACGAAAATATGCTGGCGAGAGTAAATATTTGCTCGAGATTTGCCGAAAGAGTGCAGATACTTGTGGGCTCATTTAAAGCCACGAGCTTTGAAGAGCTTTTTGAAGGCGCAAAAGCTCTCGAATGGGAAAACTGGATAGGCTCCGAAGACGCTTTCCCCGTGAAAGGCTATTCAATAAATTCCGCTCTTTTTTCCACAAGAGACTGTCAGTCGATAATCAAAAAAGCCGTTGTGGAAAGGCTTAAAAGCAAATATCATATTGAATGGTTTGAAGAAACCGGTCCCGTTCATCAGATTCAGTTTGCAATAAACAAAGATATTGTTTCTCTTCTGATTGACACCTCCGGAAAGGGTCTTCACAAAAGAGGCTACCGCCTTGACGCAAACAGCGCTCCCATCAAAGAAACGCTTGCCGCCGCAATGTGCGATTTAAGCAAGCTTCGCCCTTATCACAAGCTTTACGATCCGTTTTGCGGCTCGGGCACAATTCTCATTGAAGGCGCTCTTATGGCGAGAAATATCGCGCCCGGAGTTAACAGAAACTTCTCCGCCGAAAGATTTGACGTTATACCGAGAAAAGTCTGGAGCGAAGAAAGAGAAAGAGCAAAGAGCCTCGAAAGAGTTTGCAATGATTTTGAAGCCTTCGGCTCGGATATAGACCCCGAAAGCATCGAAATCGCCAAAATGAACGCTCACAGAGCAGGCGTTGACGACCTTATTAAATTCACAGTTGCCGACGTTAAAGACTTTGCTCCTTCCACCGACAGAGGCACGCTGATTTGCAATCCGCCCTACGGCGAAAGGATGATGGACCTTACGGAATGTGAAAAGCTCTATTCCGCAATGGGAAAAGTGTTTGAGAAAAAACACGGCTGGTCATATACGGTTATCAGCCCGGATGAAGAATTTGAAACCGCGTTCGGCAGAAAAGCCGATAAAAGAAGAAAACTTTATAACGGTATGATTAAGTGCTGCGTGTACTTTTATTTTAAATAACAGTGAGGTAAAACAAAATGAAACATATTTTTGTTGTTAATCCGCAATCGGGGCAGGGGAAAAACAAAGCGATGGACTATATTGAGCCTAAAATCAAAGATTTAAGCGCAAAATATTCGCTTGATTACGAAATATATCCCACCGCAAAGAAAGGCGACGGCATAAATTTTGTTAAAGAGAGAGCCTCAAGCGGCGAAGAGCTCAGATTTTACGCCTGCGGCGGCGACGGAACCCTTTATGAGGTTGTTAACGGAGCATACGGCTTTGATAACGTTGAAGTAGCTGCCGTTCCTCTCGGCTCCGGCAACGATTTTATCCGTTATTTCGGCGACAAAGATATGTTCCTTGATTTGGATAATCAGATTAACGGCACCGTTTGCTCTCTTGACCTTATAAAATGCGGCGACGAGATTGCCATAAATCAGTGTTCAATGGGCATGGACGCAGAGGTTTGCGCGAAACAGGGCGAAATCAAAAAGCTGCCTTTGGTAACAGGCGAGGGCGCTTACGGCATAGGCTGCATTTACGCTATCGCGACCAAAACCAAAAACCGCTTCACCATTACCATTGACGATAATGAGCCGATAACTCTTGACGCTCTGTTTTGCTTTATCGGCAACGCGAGCTATTACGGCGGAGGCTATAAAGCCGCTCCTCTCGCTCTGCCCGACGACGGTCTTCTTGACTTTGTTGTCGTTGAAAGCGTAGGCAGCAGATTAAAGCTCTTAAAGCTTTTGAAGCCTTACAAAAACGGTCAGCACCTTGACTGGGATATTACTCATTTCAACAGAGGCAAAAAGCTAAAGGTTCACACGGAAGACCTTGCGGCGATAAACGTTGACGGCGAATGCCAATACGTTAACGACGCAACCTTTGAAATTATTGAAAAAGGCATAAAATTCCTTGTTCCCGCAACATCTAAGTTTATAAAGAAGTGATTGATTTATGTTAGACAATTCTTTAAAATTTTCATCGGACGGCAAGCTCAGAATAATGGTGGTAAGCGACCCGCAGGACCTTAAATTCATTCGTCCTTCAATGGTCTACATGCTGAATACCGCTTATGATAATTACAAGCCTGACGTCGTGCTTTTTAACGGCGACAATATTTTAGGCAACCATTTGCTTGACGCGAGAATCGGCAGCAGAAAGGTAGCGGAAGGCAAAGAAGCTACCCTTGACGCCATGACAGAAGCGCTCTACAAGCTCTTAAAGCCTGTTGACGACAGGGGAATACCTTTCGCCATGGTTTACGGCAACCATGACGATATGAATCTGCTTACAAAAGAAGAGCAGATAGAAATCTATCGCTCATACAAAAACTGCATGCAGATGAACGTATCGGACGATTCCGTTGACTGCGACACTTTCGTTATAAAAATTTATTCGCCGAACGGTAAACTTGCTTTCGCCGTTTATATGCTTGACAGCGCCTGGCAGGATAAAATCGGAGAGCGTCATACTGTCACCGAGATTAAAAAAGAAACGGTCGATTGGTTTGAAAAAACGTCGGCTGCTCTGAGGGAAGAAAACGGCGGAAAGCCCGTGCCCGCAGTTATGCTCATGCATATTCCTCTGCCCGAAATAAACGAGCTGCTTGAGGAATGCGGCAAAGACGATATCGGCTCTGTCGAGGTCACTCCCGGAGTATTCAAAAGGCTTAACAGCGTTAAAGCGAAGGGCTTTTTGAAGGAAAATCCTTCCGTGTCCGATAACGAAAACGGTCTTTTTGAAAAAATCAAAGCCGATTCAGGCGTTAAAGCGATAGTTTTCGGCCACGACCACACAAACTGCTTTGAAGGCGAAGTTGACGGGATTAAATTCTGGCAGACAGGCGCCGCTTCATTCAGATGTTACGGCAGCTCAGATACGAAGGGCGTAAGGCTTATTGACATTGACGAGAGCGGTAATGCCCAAACAAAGTTTTTGACTTATTACGACATTGTCGGCAAAACTCCTGTTAATAAATTCCGCTACGTTTTTGATGCCGACGAATACGCCGTTAAAAAATTCACCACTCTCGGCGCTCTTGCGGCAGTCGCTCTTACAGCCGCAGGCATAAAAACTTATAAAAAGCTCAAAAAGTAAATTAAACTTTAAAAGAAAGAGACCGACGTATTTAAAACGCCGGTCTCGGTTTTTATTCGTATTTCCCTAAATATTTAGGCAGGTGAGCTATAATATCAGTCGCAAGCATTCCTCTTTGAGAAGACTCAGCCGCAACCTCGTCCGCGCAGTCCGAGTGAATATAAACTCCCGCGCATGCGGCGTCAAACGGCTCCATACCCTGAGCGAGCAGAGAAACTATGATGCCTGCAAGCAGGTCACCGCTGCCGCCCTTTGAAAGCCCGGAATTGCCTTTGACGTTAACGCAAGCTCTTTTTCCGCCTTGAGAAGCAATTACCGTATTCGCGCCCTTTAAAACGACCGTGCAGCCGTATTTGTCGGCAAATTCGCAAGCGATTTTAACGGGATCTTTCAGTATCTCGTCAATGGTTTTTTTACACAGCCTGCTCATTTCTCCCGGATGAGGGGTTATGATAACAGGCGGCAAAATATCCTTAAGCTTATCTGGATTATCCGAAACGGCGTTTAATGCGTCGGCGTCAATTACGACAGGGGAGTTGATTTCTTTTAAGAACAAATCCGTAAACGCTTTCGTGTCGCTGTTAAGGCCGATGCCGCAGCCGATAAGAGCCGCGGAGCATTTTTTGATTTCGCCCTGCAAATCATACGTTGACGTGAGGCTGTAAGTGCCTTCGGAAGAGTCACTGACGGGCAAAAGAACAGCTTCGGGGCTTAATTTCGGAGCAACCGAGCCGTAAGCGCTTTGAGGGAAAGCGGCGGTAACAAGTCCGCAGCCGGTTCTTAAAGCTCCGTTTACGCTCATACAGCCCGCTCCCGGCATTTTATAGCTTGAGCAAACGCAGAGCGCTTTGCCGTAATCGCCTTTATTGGAAAAGGATTTTCTTTTGGGCAAAAGCGAACGGATATCTTCGTCTTCATAGGTAAAGCATTCCGTTTCGGATATGTTTTCATAATCGCCGTCAAGTATTCCGATATCGGCAATCTTGATTTTGCCGCAAAGCACGTTATAAGGCTTTATGACGTGAGCGGGTTTCAGAGCGGATATGGCAATCGTCATGTCGGGCTTTATATATTCGCCGTGTTCCGCCGGATTATCGGAGTCAATTCCCGAAGGCAGGTCAACGCTTATAACCGTTTTGCCGTAAACGTTTACCGTTTGAAAAATCTCGGCGAGTCTTTCGTCGGGAGCGCCTTTAAATCCGGTGCCGAATACCGCGTCAACAACGATTTTTCTCTCTTTGAGCAAATCTTTCAGCCTGTCGGAATTGTCGGTGCAGTCGTAAACGTCAACGCCTATCGGCTCAAGCAGCAAATAATTGCTTTGCTGGTCGCCCGAGCTCGGCTCCGAGCAAACGAGGGCAACGGCGCAGTCAACGCCCTTTTCTCTGAGGGCTCGCGCTATAACGAATCCGTCGCCGCCGTTTTTGCCTTTGCCGCAAACTATGAGCGCTTTTTCGCCGTCTGTAAGATAGGCGTCATAAATTATTTTGGCGCAAGCTCTGCCTGCGGACTCCATAAGCGAAGAAAAATCAAGCCCTCTCTCTACTGCGTTTTTTTCGGCTTTATACATTTCTCCGCTCGTAACGATGTGTTTCATAATTTAAATTATTTCTCTCATCATTCCGCCGTTAAGCTGGGGGAGATAAGAAGCAAACCTGTATTCGGGAGTTTTGTCAAACTCAAGCTTTATGAGAGGAATGCCGAGAATCGGGTCGGGATTTTTCTCGGGCAGGTTTTTGAGAATAATTCTGTCGCCCTTTTTCTCAAACTCAATGGGAGTGCCGTCAATAAACGAAATCTTAACGGGCTCGGTCAAAAATCCGCCTAAACCCATTTCACCGTTAACGGGGTGCCAGATTTTATTCCATATATAAATCGTGTTGCCTTTTGCGGAAGGTCTTGAAACGCCGTTTGCGTGGTATTTGCCGTTGGTCTTTGTAACCTTGCCGTAAACGGCTTCTCCGTTAACCTCAAGCCATTTGCCTATTTTTTCCATGGGCTCTATAACGTCGGTAGGTATGGTGCCGTCGGGTCTCGGGCCGACGTTAAGAAGCAGATTGCCGCCGTTTTCGCAGCAGGTCTGGAGCATTGTGGCAATTCTCTGAGCGCTGTAGCAATAAGGAACGGTCTGTGTTTCGTCAAGATAGCCCCAGCTTATGCCGTTAAAGGTCATGCAGGCTTCCCAATCTCTGTCTTCCGCGTCAATTCTTTCTTCGGGTGTGCCGAAGTCCTCAGCGAGCTTGCTTCTGTCATTGATTATAATGTGGGGCTGAATGGAGCGGAGATACTGGTTTCTTTCGAGAGAATCCCAGCCCTCCCAGTTTTCCATAGGCCTTGAAACGTCATACCAGAGGATGTCGATTTTGCCGTATTTAGTGAGAAGCTCCTCATTAAGGTCGCGGATATATTTAGTGAAGCGGGCTCTCGCCTGAGTGTCAAAAGCGCAGATGCCGCCGTCCGGATGATGCCAATCCATAAGAGAGGTGTAAAAACCAATCTTAAGGTCATATTCGCGGCAGGCTTCAACGAATTCTTTAACTATATCGCGATGAGGACCGTAATTAACGGAATTATAAGGATTTACTTTAGAATCCCAAAGGCTGAAGCCCTCGTGATGGCGGGTAGTGAGCACCATATATTTGCATCCGGCTTTTTTCGCAAGCGCCGCCCATTCGCGGCAGCAGCCTTCTTTCGGCGCAAAGGTATCGGCAAGCTTTTCATATTCCTTAACGGGGATATTTTCGCAAGCCATTACCCACTCGTTCCTGCCGAGCTGAGAATAAAGACCGTAATGAATGAACATTCCGAATCTCGCTTCTCTCCACCATTCCATTCTTTCGTCTCTTGTGCGAGCTATTTCCTGCTCATATTCGGGTTTTGAAAGCATATCAGTTTTCCTCACTTTCTATGTTTGCTTTTTCTCTTCTTTCTTGTAATGCTTTTGAAATTTCGGCTTTTTTGTCGCCGTAAATATCATATTTGAAAATGGGTATCGCCGAAAGCAGGGCGAGTATGCCGGGCATTGCGGTGTAAGCGAAATAAATGGTATTCTTCGTTGACCTTGTAAACTCCGCTCCCGTTTCGAGCGCCTGAGAATATCCGGATTTACTCACGAAGTAAAGGCCGAGAGCCGTGCCGAGAGCAAGGCAAACTTTGATTGTGAGAGAAAGCAGAGCGTAAACGGGGCCCTCTTTTCTCTTGCCTGTTTTGTATTCGTAATAATCAACGCAGTCCGCCGTCATAATCATGGGCATAAGCGTTACGGCGCTGAACTGAAGACCGATGAGGAAGAGGAAAACGTACATTACGATTGCCGGAGCTTCGGTGAAAGCGTAAACGAGGTAAGCGGCAACGGAAATCACAAAGCCGTAAAGCGAAAGGATAATGTAGGTAACCTTTTCATTGAATTTCTTAATAAGGAGGGGAGTAATCGCCATTGAAATCATGGAGCCTATGGCTGTGGTAATGCCGAGAATTATAACGAGGTTCTGGCTGCCGATAAGAGCGTTTGCCGCTTGAACCTGTATGCCCATTGCCATCTGCCTGCCGAATCCCAAAAAGTAAGAAACGATAACGAGAATAAGAGGCTTGTTGCCTTTTATGGCGTCAAACATATCTTTAAACGAAGTTTGTTCTCCCGTCGTGTAAGGCACTCTCTCTTTGTTCCACAGCACTATGAGGAGCATGAGCGCACAGCCTGCGGCGGCTGTTGCGAGAGCGGACCAGAAGTATTCGCTCGCTATCATCGGAGTGTCGGTTTCGCCGCTCTTAACTATAACCTTCGAGCCGCCCTTAATGATAAGGCAGATAACCGGCACTATTACGGCGCAGGCGGAAAAGCCTATCTGCTTGGCGGTGTTAGCTATTGAAACAACGTTCGTTCTTTCGTCGGGGTTGGGGGTAAGCACGGCGGCTATTCCCTGAGTGGGCACGTCGGCAAGAGTCATGCCGAGGCACCAGATGAGGAACGTTATGAAAATATAAACGTAAAGCCCGTTGCCTGCGTTTGAAAAATGAAGCTTTTCAATGTCGAGGAAAATAATTGCGGTAAAAATGAGCAAAATGGGGATAGAAATGAGAATAAACGGTTTGAATTTGCCGAGCTTGCCGTTCGTTTTCTCAATCTTGTTGCCGACTATCGGGTCAAATACGGCGGAAGCCGCTTTTGCAACCAGGATAATCATTCCCACCACGGCGAGATTAGCGCCCATAATTGAGCCGTAAAACTCAGCCTGATAAGAGTTGAGCAGGCCGACTATCGCCTGAAAGCCGAAAAGGCCCAGTGAATAAGCCGCAATTTCTTTGAATTTCATATATTTTTGCATAGTCTTCCTCCTAAGGGAAAATTATTGTTCGCTGTCGGTGCCGTTTTCTTTGCCTTGTTGCTTATCTTTCTTTCTGAAAGCCAGCAGCTTTGAAAAAACGTAATTAAGTATCACAACGGCTATGCCCACCGTTATTTTTGCCGCCATGCCCTCCGTGCCGAAGAGCCTTGTGTCAAAGCCTGCTCTCACAAGCAAAGCGGGCAGAAACATTTCCATAAGTCCGGTTAAAATTCTCGATGAAACGAAAATAAAAAACTCTCTGAAAAGCGTTGATAATTTTTTATCCTTGCTCTGAAAAACAAAGAACTTGTTTGTAAAGAAAGCAAAAAGAATAGCCGGAACCCACGCCAGAGCGTTGCACAGGGTGATTTTGCCGGGCATCAATCTTATCAATACGGCGTAAACGGTCCAGTTAACCAAAGTTGTAAGCACGCCGAAAATCAGATAAGTAATGATTTCTCTCGTAAAAACTTTATCAATAATTTTTCCGAAGAAGCTGTCTTTTTTGAAAATGCGAAACAGCAATTCGCGCATTTTTTCTATCATATTATTTTACTCCGAATGAAAAACTGATATCATTTTATAATAATGAAAAAGTAAAGTCAAGGCATAGTGTTAAGAGTTATCAATAAATACTTGCTTTTTTATAAAGTTATGATAAAATTAATACCATGAATAATGAGAACGGTGAAAAAAAGCGAATATTCCTGCTTGACGAAATAAGAGGTTTCTGCGTATTTGTGATGATTATTTATCACGCATATTTCGTGATGAATGATTTTTATTCAATCGGCGCGGCAGGCTGGCTTTATGATTTTTTCACTCCGCTTGAGCCGATTTTCGCCGGCGTGTTTATTTCGATTTGCGGGCTTTCATGCACGCTGTCGCACAATAACTTAAAAAGAGGGCTTAAAGTCCTTGCCGCTGCCGCCGCTTTTTCGCTCGTTACCTGCGTTATATTGCCTCATTTTGACGTTTACGGCGCAGAGGTTTATTTCGGCATTCTTCATTTTCTTGCGGTTTCAATTTTAATCTTTATTCCGCTTAAAAAGCTCTTTTATAAAATTGACCCGCGAATAGGCGTTGTCGCCTGCGCCGTGCTCTTTTTCTTCTTTCGCAATATCGAAAAAGGCTCGCTCGGATTTTCGCCGCCTCTCACGTTTAATTTGCCGGATTGGCTTTATACGCATTATTATCTCGTGCCTTTCGGCATGTATCCGCAAGGGTTTACAACAGCGGATTATTTTCCGCTCTTACCTTTTATATTTATCTTTTTCGCCGGAGTTTTTCTCGGCGTATGGTTTCAAAAAAACGGTTACCCCGATTTTGCTTACAAAAAGAGAGTGCCTTTTTTCGATTACCTCGGAAGGCACGCCTTCATCGTTTATCTTGCGCACATTCCCGTAATTGCTTTAATCGTTTACGGCGTTTTGTCGGCGCTTAAAATATTCAGTTAGGAGAAACTGCCATGAGTGAAAATTGTAACGGCAAGTGTTCCGAATGCTCCGCGGCATGCTCGGAAAGTGAGCAGGCGGACCTTCATATTCCGCAGGGAGAATTCAGCAGTGTTAAAAAAGTAATCGCAGTAGTCAGCGGTAAAGGAGGAGTGGGCAAATCGCTTGTCACATCTCTTCTCGCGAGCGCCATGCAGGCGAGGGGCAAATCCTGCGCCGTGCTTGACGCCGATATTACCGGCCCTTCGGTGCCCGCTTCTTTCGGAATTCATTCGAAGGCTCAGGCAGACGCATCGGGCCTTTTGCCCGCAGAATCAAAAACAGGCATAAAAATAATGAGCGTTAATCTGCTGCTCGATTCAGAAGAATCTCCCGTTGTGTGGAGAGGCCCCGTCGTTTCGGGCGTTATACAGCAGTTTTGGAAAGACGTTGCGTGGGGAGAGGTTGACTATATGTTTGTCGATATGCCTCCCGGCACAGGCGACGCTCCGCTGACTGTATTTCAAAGCCTGCCGATAGACGGCATTATCATCGTCACTACTCCGCAGGACCTTGTTACGATGATAGTTAAAAAAGCTTACAATATGGCAAAGCTCATGGATATCCCCGTGCTCGGCATAATCGAAAATATGAGCTACGTTTCCTGCCCGGACTGCGGCAAAAAAATCAGCATATTCGGCGAAAGCAAAGCGGAGCAGGTTGCTTCCGAGCTCGGAGTTCCTTTGCTCGCTCAGCTTCCGATAAACCCCAACATCGCCTCCCTTATCGACAAAGGCGCAGTTGAGCTTGTCGGAGACGAAAATCTTGAAAAAGCAATAGAAATTATTGAAAGGATATAATGCGGCATGATTGATTTAAAATTTTTGCGTGAGAACCCCGAAATTGTAAAACAGAATATCAAAAACAAATTTCAAGACAGCAAGCTTCCTCTCGTTGACGAGGTTATCGAGCTTGACGCAAAGCTCAGAACCGTTAAGACCGAGGCGGACTCTCTGAGAGCTAACAGAAACAAGGTTTCAAAAGAGATAGGCGCTCTCATGGCTCAGGGCAAAAAGGACGAAGCCATGGCTGCAAAATCAAAGGTAACCGAATTTTCCGAAAGACTCGCCGAGTGCGAAAAGCTCGAAGAGGAATACGGCGAAAAAGTTACCGCCATTATGATGCAGATTCCCAACATCATCGACCCGTCCGTGCCCATCGGCAAAGACGACAGCGAAAACGTTGAGGTAACAAAATACGGCGAACCCGTTGTGCCCGATTTTGAAATTCCTTATCATACCGATATTATGGAAAGCTTTAACGGCATTGACCTTGACGCCGCAAGACGCGTTGCCGGCAACGGTTTTTACTACCTTTGCGGAGATATAGCAAGGCTTCATTCAGCCTGCCTTTCATATGCGAGAGATTTTATGATTGACAGAGGCTTCACCTACTGCGTGCCTCCGTTTATGATTAGATCCGGCGTTGTAACGGGCGTTATGAGCTTTTCCGAAATGGACGCCATGATGTATAAGATTGAAGGGGAAGACCTTTATCTTATCGGCACGAGCGAGCATTCGATGATAGGCAAATACATTGACACGATTATTGACGAAGACACTTTGCCCCACACTCTCACGAGCTATTCTCCCTGTTTCAGAAAAGAAAAGGGAGCTCACGGCCTTGAGGAGAGGGGAGTTTACAGAATTCATCAGTTTGAAAAGCAGGAAATGATAGTTGTCTGCAAGCCGGAAGACAGCAAGATGTGGTTTGACAAGCTCTGGCAAAACACAGTTGACCTCTTCCGCTCGCTCGACGTTCCCGTAAGAACTCTTGAATGCTGCTCCGGCGACCTTGCCGATTTGAAGGTTAAATCCTTCGACGTTGAAGCATGGTCACCCAGGCAGAAGAAATATTTTGAAGTAGGCTCCTGCTCAAATCTCGGCGACGCCCAGGCAAGAAGGCTCAAAATCAGAGTTAACGGCAAAGACGGCAAATATTACGCTCACACTCTCAATAACACCGTTGTTGCGCCTCCCAGAATGCTCATTGCCCTGCTTGAAAATAATCTCAACGCAGACGGCAGCGTAAGCATTCCCGAAGTGCTCAGGCCCTACATGGGCGGTAAAGAAAAACTGATACCCAATAAATAAGGAGGAGCGTCAGATGAGCGAGCAGCCGCGCGGCCGCGAAAAGAACGTAACGGGAAAAGGAAAACCTATTGAAAAAAGAGGAGAAGGGCTCGGAACAGGCCCCGTAGGCAGGGGAGAAGGCTATTCTTCAAGGCAAACTCAGCAGGGCCCTTCCGGTCAAAGAAACGGGGGAAGCTCGCCGAATACCACCCGCTCCGGCGGATTTAAATTCGGCATTATATTAGTTATAATCGCCGTGCTTTTCGGCGGAGGTTTTGGGCTTAATAACCTGATTGGCTCCGACACACCCTCAAATAAACCCGGCACAAATAACGGTTCGTCATTTTCCGGCTTTACAAACAGCTCCGTTTCGTCAGGCTGGATTACCTCCGCGAATACCGCAAAGCTTGACACGACTGTCGCAGACGGCGCAAGAGACAAGAGAACAGTGCTTTACGGCGGCGGCAGAGATAAAGTCACCGTTATGGTTTATATGTGCGGCACCGACCTTGAATCCAAAAACGGCATGGCAAGCTCAGACCTCAAAGAGATGGCCAAGGCCTCTCTTTCTTCAAACGTTAACGTTTTGGTTTATACCGGCGGCTGCAAAAACTGGAAAACGAGCGGCATCAGCAATTCCGTTAATCAGATTTATAAAATCGAAAACGGCTCGCTTAAAACGCTGGTCAGAAACGACGGCTCCGACCCGATGACAAAGCCTGCGACTTTGACAAGATTTATAAATTACTGCAAGTCAAATTACCCCGCGAACCGCAATATTCTCGTTTTGTGGGATCACGGCGGCGGCTCGATATCGGGCTTCGGATATGATGAAAAAAATCCAACATCGGGTTCTATGACTCTTAAAGGTATTAACGACGCGCTTTCATCGGCAGGAGTTCAATTTGACTTTATCGGCTTTGACGCCTGCCTTATGGGCACTCTCGAAACTGCGTTAACTTTGGAGCCCTACGCCGATTATCTCATCGGCTCTGAAGAAACAGAGCCCGGCGTCGGCTGGTATCACACCGGCTGGCTGACTTCTCTGTCGCAAAACACCGCAATTTCAACACCGGAGCTCGGCAAAATTATCGTTGATGATTTTGTTTCTTATTGCAATAAAAACTGCCCGGGTCAAAAAACTACACTTTCGCTTACTGACCTTGCGGAGCTTTCGGCTACAGTTCCCGAAGAATTCAGCGAATTCGCTTCCGAAACTGCCGAAACGATTAACAGCGACGATTATAAATCTGTTTCCGACGCGAGAGCAAAAACGAGAGAATTTGCCGTTTCAAGCAAATACGATCAGATTGACCTCGTTCATTTAGCATATAATATCGGCACGGACAGCGCCAAAGACCTCGCTTCCGCAGTGCTCGGCGCAGTCAAATATAACAGAACCTCTTCCGCCGTTACAAACGCTTACGGCTTGTCAATCTATTTCCCGTATAAAAAGACTTCGAGAGTGCCGAACGCTCTCAAAGCATATGAATCAATAGGTATTGACAGCAATTACACAGAGTGCATCCGCTCTTTCGCGGGCCTTGAATCTGCGGGTCAGATAGTTGCGAGCGACAGCTGCGAGCAATCGCCCATGCCTTCGCTCTTCGGCTCATTCACGGGCCAAAGCGCTCAGTCGAGCGTTGATATCTCTTCGCTGCTCAGCGGAATTCTCGGCAATTCATCGTCCGGCTCTTCGTCTTTAAGCGGCGCCGCTCAACTTGCATCTATATTTATGGGCAGAAGCTTTGACGTTGAATCCGCATCCGATTATATCGCTTTAAATCAGCTTGAAACGTCCGGCTTTTCGTGGAGAAAGACCCGTGACGGATACGCGATACCCATAAGCGAAGAGCAATGGTCTCAGGTTCACTCCGTTCAGCTTAACGTGTTTTATGACGACGGCGAAGGTTATATTGACCTCGGGCTTGACAACGTTTATAAAATCGGCGACAGCGGCGAGCTGATAAGCGATTTTGACGGAACATGGCTCGCGATAGATAATCAGCCGGTTCCTTATTATTATATCGACACGTTTGATGACGGAGAGAATTATTCAATAACCGGCAGAGTGCCCGTTTTGCTAAACGGCGAAAGAGCAAACCTCATTCTTGTGTTTGATAACGATAATCCTTACGGATATATCGCAGGCGCAAGATACGACTATACAGAGGGCGAAACCGATACAGTCGCGAAGGGCGTTCAGTCGCTTACCGCCGGGGATAAAATTGAATTTGTCTGCGACTATTATTCATACGACGGCGAATATATTGACAGTTATTTAATAGGCGACGAGCTTATCTATACGGGCGAGCATGTAATTTCAAACGTTGAGATTGATGAAGACAACTGCTCCGCGCTTTATCTTCTTACCGACATATACAACAACGAGTGCTTTACGCCCGTTGTGCCGGATTGATAAACATAACAACCGTATATAAGCAAATACACCGGGGTGCGGGCTTGAAGCCAGCGCCCCGGTATTTTACCATTATTATATATATCCGCTAAATTTAAAGTCAAATTATCATTCTTTTGTTGTTTTACACAATGATTTTTTGTAAGTATTGCACTAAATCTCAAAAGTAAATTGAGCGATAATAACTCTTGATATTATTTCCTTTTTCAATTAAAATTTATATATCATAATGAAATTTCATATCAGCAAAATAGGATTTAAGGGCGGTTTCTCTATGGAAAGATCGTTTTACGATTATTTTTCACCAAAGGGTTTGAGCTCCGAAAAGCTCTCACCCTTGTTTTGGCGCGCCCCGATAAGCTTCAAATTTTAAAATCATTAAATTGCGGCATCATTGTGTTATACAATGCTGCCTTTTTTATTTTTTTAGGAGATGATTCGTCATGATTTATTAAAGCCTTTAAGTTCAGGCTTTTTGTTAATCACCGTTATCCATCGCAAAAGCATTACTCAGAGTCTATTTCAAGATGAAAGGAGATTTCTTGATGAAAAAAAGTTTAAGAAAAAATCTGGCTTTGCTTTTGGCATTTCTGATGATTTCATCCACTTTTATCGGCACTTTATCTGCATTCGCAGATGATGGGGTGCCTGTTACCGTTACCAAATACTGGGAAGATCTCAGCTTTTCCGGAATAGGTCAACCCGGCGCTGTTCCTCATTCATTTTCTTTTGAATGGCACGACGCAGGCAATACACAATCAGTAACATTAGACAGCTCCAATAATTACAGCGCAACGGTATTTTTTTCAAACAGCTTTTTAGCCCTGCTAAACAATGCCACAGATCAATACGGTGTAGTATCCAATAATCATTCATTATCAAATTGGGAGCTTCGCGGCACATTCTTTGATGAAATATCAATACAAGGTTATAACACTTCTGTTTTTATCTGGGATAAGGATACTAATTCCCTCAGGATATTCAATTCAAACGCCGATCACTTTTTTATAATTCATAAAGAATGGGATGGAATAGATCCGGCCGGACTTTCTGTTACTTTTACGGCAACGGATGACTTCGGCAACGAGGGTCACGCCGCTACTCCCGAAATTAACGGTGAAGGCGGCTCCACAACAATGACAATGGATTCTTCAACCGGCTGGACTTTGCCTTTCTTTACAGGTGTCGATCCGGCGGGCAATTGGAATATTGTTGAGTCTCCATCCTCAAGATGGTCTACTACCATTAACGGTCCTATATTAATGCAGGATGAAAATGGATTTTCTTACTATGTTTATGATGTTGTAAACAGTGAAAAAGGCGATCCCGATGATGAGCAGAATTACAGATACGTAAAGATTTGGGAAGATTTACCCGACGGTGTAACTCCTCCCGACTTTGACATAACCCAGCTTGACGTCGACGGTAATCCTATCGGAACCGTAACGATGCATTATGACTCGGCAACAGGCACGAGCGTCGGCTATTCAACTATTTCTGCTGCAGACGTAAGAGAAGATAACGTTCCCGCAGGCTGGACGTTTGTGAACGCAAGATTCGTTGAGGATGATGAAGGCGGTCACTGGGAGATTATCAATAAATATGAACCCGAAGAGAAAGAGTACAGATATATCAAGATTTGGGAAGATCTGCCCGACGGCGTAATTCCTCCGGACTTTGACATCACCCTTCTTGATCTCAATGGTAATCCCATCGGAACCGTAACGATGCATTATGACCCGGCAACAGGCACGAGCGTCGGCTATTCAACTATTCCTGCTGCAGACGTAAGAGAAAATAACGTTCCCGCAGGCTGGACGTTTGTGAGCGCAAGATTCGTTGAGAATGATGAAGGCGGTTATTGGGAAATCATCAATAAATATGAGCCGGAAGAGAAAGAATACAGATATATCAAGATTTGGGAAGATCTGCCCGACGGTGTAACTCCTCCCGACTTTGACATAACCCTTCTTGATCTCAATGGTAATCCCATCGGAACCGTAACGATGCATTATGACCCGGCAACAGGCACGAGCATCGGCTATTCAACTATTCCTGCTGCAGACGTAAGAGAAGATAACGTTCCCACGGGCTGGACGTTTGTAAGCGCAACGTACGTTGAAGATGATGAAGGCGGTCACTGGGAAATTATCAATAGATATGAACCCGAAGAGAAAGAGTACAGATATATCAAGATTTGGGAAGATCTGCCCGACGGTGTAACTCCTCCCGACTTTGACATAACCCTTCTTGATCTCAATGGTAATCCTATCGGAACCGTAACGATGCATTATGACCCGGCAACAGGCACGAGCATCGGCATTTCCAATATATCCGCTGCAGACGTAAGAGAAGAAGAAGATAACGTTCCCGCAGGCTGGACGTTTGTAAGCGCAACGTTTGTTGAGGATGATGAAGGCGGTCACTGGGAAATTATTAACAGGTGGATTCCTCCCGAAACCGAAACCAAGATTGTTAAAATCTGGCAGGATCTGCCCGACGGCGTAACGCCTCCGAGCCCGATTTTTGTTGATATTCTTGACGGAAGCGGAAACGTAGTAGGCAGCGTTCCTCTTTACTATGATCAGTATACCGGCGTAAGCACGGGCTTCTACACGGGACCTATCGGCAGTATTGTTGAAAATCCCGTTCCCACGGGCTGGGTTTTCATCAGCGCAAGATTCGTTGAAAACGAAGACGGCGGTTATTGGGAAATCATCAATAAATATGAGCCGGAGGTAACCGAATGCCGGTATGTCAAGATTTGGGAAGATATGCCGGACGGCTATACTCCGCCCGATATTGACGTAATTCTTCTTGATAACGCCGGAAGCGAAATCGGCAGAATAACGCTGTATTATGATCCCGCTACCGGCACGAGCGTCGGCGGCACGATTATTCACGCAGCGAACGTGATAGAGGATAATATTCCCGCAGGCTGGAAGTTTGAAGACGCAAGGTTTGTTGATGACGGTCAAGGCGGCCATTGGGAAATCGTCAATAGGTTCGTTGTTGATAAAATTGTGAAGGTCTGGGATGGTCTTAAAGACGGCGAGCTGCCTCCCGAAAATGTAAACGTCGATATATTCGATGCCGAAGGCGCTTTAATGGAAACAGTTACGTTAACTTATGATCCGTCAACCGGCACAAGCACAGGCTTTATCACTCAAATAATCAGGCGCGGCCCGTATACGATTGTTGAAAATCCCGCTCCTTTAGGCTGGCGATGCAGAAGCGTCACCATAAAATTTGACAGTGACGGAATACCTTATTATGAAGTAATAAATGAAAAGGACGGAACGGTTATTGCCGGAGACGCAAACACGTCTATCAGAAAAGGTTCATCCAATTATACGATAGATTATAACGGCTCCGTTCGCATAAGAGTTAAGCTTGAAAACGGGGCAGGCGGAAGACTTTGCATTGTTGACGAAAAAGGAAACGTTGTAAAATCTGCCGATGTGGTTGACGGCACCGCTTCAATTGATTGGACTTCCGACAGGCTTAAATCAGACACAAGCTATAAGGTGATTTACGTTAACGCCGACGGAGAAGAAGTTGAATCATTGACCTCAACGATAAAGGTTGACGTAAAGACAGGATTCTTCAACGTCATCATATCGTTCTTCAAGCGTCTTTTCGGCTTGCTCAAACCTATTGAAATATCCTGATAAACGAGCGGTTTACAAGTCGATTATTGATTTGATTTACCAGTTACTTTAAGCTAAAATGAAAAAATCCCGGTTTACCGATAAGGTGAGCCGGGATTTTCCTTAATATAGAATGAGTAAAAATCCATTAATTACCATTAAAAATACATAAAATTATTGAATTAAGCGTAAAAATACTATATAATAACAACAAATTGTTTAAATATGCCGATTGTGTTATAAAACACACCGGCTTAAAAGAAAGGGGTAATACGTTGCGGCCGCTGAAATTTTATCTGATTACAGACACTCATTATTTTAAAAACTCGCTCGGCGCTTACGGCAAAGAATATGAGGAGTTTATGGATGGTGAGCAAAAATGCTTTGCCGAAACGCAAAGCATAAACGAAGCTGTTTTTGATTATCTCACCGACGCGAAAGAAGCGGATATTCTGCTGATTGCCGGCGACCTGACTTTTTGGGGAGAGAAACCCTGTCACGATGATTTCGTGAAGCTCCTGCGGGAATTTAAAGAAAAAAGCGGTAAAAAAATCTACGTTGTTACCGCGGGTCATGATTTTGACAACAATTCCTTCGGCTTTAATGAAAACGGACGATATTCAATCGAAAGCGCCTCGTTCTCGGAGCTTTACGACTATTACAGAGAATTCGGCTTTGATGACGCCATAGCTTTCAATAAGGAGCATCTCTCTTACGTTGCCGATCTCTCCGAAGACGTTCGTCTGCTCGTTATCTGCAACGACATTGACGGCAAGAAGCACATTGCTTATGATGACGAATTTCTCGGCTGGATAGAGGAGCAGGCAAAGCAGGCGCAATCGGACGGAAAAGTTATGATAGCCATGGAGCATTATCCCGTTTTGCCCGGTCAGCCTATTCTTTCCTTGATAGGGGATGCGCGGCAGGCGGAAGCTCAGAAGCTCGTTGACACCCTTGCCGATAACGGCGTCCATCTGATTTTTACCGGGCATATGCACAATCAAAGCATCAATGTTACGGAAACAGCCAAGGGAAATAAATTTTATGACGTTTGCACCGGTTCGGTTATCGGCTGGCCGTCATTTATTCGCCTTGTCACCGTGCAGGATGAAAGCACGGTTGAAATCAAAAGCATTCAAACGCCCGAATTTGATTGGGATAAACATGGCCTCAGCTCAAAGGAATACCTTATAGCGCAGTTTGACAGAATGATTCGCACGCTGATAGACCGTATGCAAAACGATCCCGAAAAATTCATGCGCAAAGTTTCAATTAAGCCGACTCCTGCTTTGAATAAGGTGTTTCCGATTATCGGCAAAAAGCTTTCCAAAATGACTGTTGGCGGTTTTTCGCGCATTCTGCTTGTCAAGGCCGACCCGCAAATCAAAAAAGATTCGTTTGTGGAACTTGCCGTTTCCCTTGTTCGCAGCATATTCGAGGGCAATCAGCCCTATGTGGAGGGAACGCCCGGCGGAGACACTCTGCTCAAAATTTTCCGCCGTCTTGCGCCGTTATTTAAGAATTTCAAGGGCGCACAGGGCGAACCGCTTGATTTTTATGAAACAATGAAGCACACAGCAGGTAATTACGGCATTGACGATTACAACGCCGTATTGAAACTGAAATAAAAGGAGCGTTAAAAATGAGTAATATCGAAGCAATAAACAAACCGAAAAACACGTTGCCTTCCGATACCGGCAAAAACGTTACGACTTTTGAATACGTTTGCCTTTCTCTTGCCAGAATCGGCGGAATGTTCGGCACAACCCTTACCGGCACTCTTGCCGCGGCCTTTTTGCATGAGCTTTATTTCGGGCCGGCAGGTGTCGGTTCCGACCAGATTGCCCGCATTTTGGCTGTTCAGACCACTCTCACGACCGTAGTCGGCATTCTTATCGGCCTTGTTGTCGGCGTTGTGGTGCAGAAATGGAAGACCCGCTGGGGCAGATACCGCCAGTGGTATATTATATGCCTTATTCCCATTTTCGTTTTAACAGTCCTTTATTTCTACGTGCCGAAGAGCTGGACGGCAGCAGCTGTCGGCCCCGACCCCGTCGCCGCAGCCGACGCGCTGCGGAATCTGACGCTTTTCCGCTACGGCATTGCCCTTTGCCAAACGATTTTTAACGCTTTTAATAACGTCGGCCAGAATGTGGCGCAGGTTATTTCTCCCAACCCGAAAGAGAAGAAAATCGTTGCCACCGTATGGCAGCTTTCATATTACGTCGGTTACGGCGCAGCATATCTCGGCACCTTTGTTTACGGCTTGTTCAGCGACGATAAAAATAAGATGTACATGACCCTTGCCGTTGTAGCGGCTGTAGTTACCGCGTTCGGCAACCTTATGTGCGGCCTGTTTTGCAAAGAACGTATTGAGCTGCCCAAGAAAGAAAAGGTCAAAATTTCAAAAGCGCTTTTCCAGCTGTTTAAATACAGAAACTACAGAGCTTATCAGTATATGACCTGGGCCAACAATCTTGCTGCGCTCGGAAAATTCAGCACCTACCTTGCCGCAATAACCGTAGGCTCATCCAAAAACCTTTTGCTCACGCTTCCCACAGCTATAGGCACGGCAGTCGGCAACGTGCTTACCGCAAAGCTCTCGCAGAAGCATGAACCCACTAAACTCCTTAAATTCTGCGGCCCTTATTCGTTTATATCCGCAACAGTGCTCTTTATGATTTGTTTTGTGGAAGCTAAATTCGGGCTTATGTTCTTCAGCGGCTGGAACAGCATTTTCTTCTATATTTTCTATTTCCTTTTCGGCGTAGGCATCGGCATTCAGGAGCTTTCAAACTCCCACTTCAACGTCGAATACTACGACTACCTTGAGTGGCAGACCGGCGACCGCATGGAAGCTATTCAGGGCATCGTGCCCGGCTGGATCAACACCGGCATCAACTATTTAAAGGAGCTCTCAATTCCCTTCCTTATCTCCTGGGTCGGTTACATGTCCTCCACTGAGGGCGACCTTGTAAAGACCATGCAGGCTCAGCCCACTTATATGAGAACCTGCCTGTGGCTGCTTGCGTTCCTTGTATTCGGCTATTCTCTCGCAAACGTTATCAAAGCCATCATCCTCAAAACTCTTTATTCGATTGAGGGTGAGGAAAAGCAGAAGATGTATGCAGAGCTTGAGGAAATGCGCGCTCAGAGGCATAAGGAAAACGAAGAAATCACCGAAGGCTGATTTGGTCGGAGTAATCTAATGGAAGAAATTATCTCGCAAAAAAATCCGATAATACCGGGCAGGGGAGTCTGTGACCCGCATATTCATATTTTTGACGGAAAAATATATCTGTACACCTCCCATGACGCTAATCCCGACGCAAGGGGCTTCATCATGCACGACTGGCAGATATGGTCTTCTCCGGATGCGGTTAAATGGACTCTCGAGTCCGTCGTTCATCCCGAAGATTTCTTTATGGGCGCTTCTGACTCCTGCTGGGCGGTCGATGCTGCGAAAAGAAACGGCAAATATTACTTTTATTTTTCCGACGGCAGCAATAGGACCGGCGTGGCTGTTTCGGATAATCCGTGCGGCCCGTTTAAAGACGCGCTCGGCAAGCCTCTGCTTGACGGCACTCTGACAAAAACGAGAGAATATGATCCGGCTGTGTTTGAAGATGATGACGGAGAGTTTTATCTTGTTTTCGGCGGCCCCGAATTTTGCTACGGCGAGGGATGCGGATATTATATCGCGCGTCTCAACGAAGATATGATTTCTTTTGCCGAAACGCCGAGAAAAATCGAGCTCGACCACTGCGGCGACGACAAAGCTTCTCTTAATAAATTTAACGGAAAGTATTATCTCAGCTACGGCGGATTTTATGCTGTTTCGGACTGCGTTTACGGCCCTTATCGGTTTATCGGCCACACTTCATCAACTATCGACCACAGCAGCTTCTGTGAGTGGAACGGTCAGATTTTTCAGGCGATTACCGTTAAAGAGCAAACCGAGATGTATCGCTCAAGCGGCCTTTGTTACGTCCATTTAAAGGATAACGGAGAAATCGTTACCGACCAGCTTATTGTTGAATACGGAGTGGGTCAGTATAATTCTGACTGGAACAGAATAGAAGCCGAGTGGTATATGAAGGGCGAAAACGTTAAGAAAAAGGAAAGCAAGCGCCTCTTCGGATTTCTTGTCACCTGCACCGAAAAAGCTGTGCTGTCATATCCTAAATTCCATAATCTTTCGGATAAAACGGGCTTTTCTCTCGATTACTTCTGCAAAGGAGGCAAAGCCGTTATCGAGGTGAGAATAGGCTCAGAAAACGGGCGCCTTCTCGGCGTAATTAACATCGAAAACCCTGCGGATTATTATGAATGGTATTGCCGCCGCAACGACTTTTTCCGCTTTGATGATAAGCTTGAGGATACCGCCGATTTGTACCTCGTATTAAAGCCGGAAAAAGGAACGGAGCTTTGCGTTGACTTTTTTCACTTTATCAAAGATCCGATAGTGGAGTAATCATAACAATTTACTAAAAAGCAAAAAAATCCTGTCACGAAAGCGGCAGGATTTTTTGCTTGAGCGAATATTAACATAAAAAATATAAATTATGAGCTTAATTAATTGATGTGATATTATATATTAGTAATTTAACTGCGCGCAGCGCAATATCACTCGGCATAAGCCGAATATAACTGCATAGCAATATAACTCGCCGATGGCGAATATAACTGAAAAATCCGTCCTAAATAGGACGGATTTTTCCTGGTGGACTTTGGGCGTTCACATCCGAACCGGTTAATTCACTTGCTTTTGAAAGGCGGACTCGCTTAGTGCCGGCTTTGCAATTAAATACGATAATCAAATGATCGTCAAATACATAAACGGCATTTACAAAATTGTCAATTATATTCCGTTTATACTCTATTGAATCCTTGTCACCGTATTTAAATTTGTTGATGTATTGAATAATACCGTCTTTGGTTAAGAGGGACTTTGACAGTTCCTCTTTTTGTATTGAAATCTGTAATTCCGCCTTTTCTTTTTCAAGTTCGGCAAGGCGCTGCTTTGTTGACTCGGTTATTATTCCTTGCTGGATTGCTTTAAGAAAGTTTTCAATTCCCTTTTCTGTCTCATCAAGCTGCTTTTGCAAAACAAGCAGTGTTGGATTAGGTTGACCTTGTATGGCTATTATCTCGTCGGCAATGCGCTCCAATCACATCATCGCGCAGAATTTTTTCGGTTGTTTCCTCTACAACGAGGTTTTCTATATAATCTTTTTTGATTGCTTTTTTATCACAGCCGCGTTTACGCTTTGCGCTTGCGCATTTGTAGTAATAATGCTTCGCCCCGGACTTTCCTGTTCCGCTTTCGCCTACCATCATGCTTTCGCATTTACCGCAGAACAATTTTGTAGTCAGCAGGTATTCTTCTTTTGCTTTGAATCTTCCCGGTGCACGATGATTTTTCTCAAGGCGCTTTTGCACTGCTTCAAATAATTCCACGGGAATAATTGCCGGAACTATGTCCGGTAAAACGATTTCTTTATATTTGAATTCGCCGATATATTTCCTGTTGGAAAGTATTTTATTGAAACTGTTCGGAACAAAATCGTTGCCGGCTTTTGTCTTTATTCCTCTGCCCGTTAAATCGGCTGCAATTTCCTTTTTGGTTTCACCGTTTGCGTATCTCTGAAATATTTCGAGAACAATAGGTGCCGTTGTGGGATTAATGGCAAGACGCTGCTCTGAATTGAGCACATATCCGAAAGGAACACCGCCGCCGTTGGTTTTGCCTTTGAGTGCGTTTTCGGTCTGACCTCTGCGTATCTTTTCCGAAAGCTCTGCAGAATAGAATTCGGCATAACCTTCAAGGATTGATTCCATGAGTATTCCGACAGAGCCATCTGCAATCTGCTCGGTTGCCGAAACTACTTTAACACCGTTTTTCTTGAGAATCCTTTTATTTTTTGCGCTGTCATATCTGTTGCGGGCAAAACGGTCAAGTTTCCATACAATTACTACTTCAAATTTATGCTTTTCACTGTCCTTTATCATCCGCTGAAAATCGGGCCTATCATCGGTTTTTGCCGAAAAAGCACGGTCGATATAGTGCTCGATAACAACCATATCATTCTTTTCTGCGAATTCGGTGCATTCCCTTATCTGACCTTCAATAGATTCTTCACGCTGACTGTCGGATGAATACCGGGCATAGATTACTGCGTTCATTTATTCACCTGCTTTTTAATCTTTCAAACATCCAATCGGAATTACAAATACTCCGTCATCGCGCCTGTAACCATACTGTGTTCCGGTTATAACCAATTTCAGATCGGGCAAGCGGAGCGGACACTGTTTTTCTTTTTTGTTGAATTCCTTAACAAGAGATTCGATTTTGCAAAGATGCTTTGCGCCTTCTTCAACCTCGCTTTGCCCGAGTTTGAATTCAATAAGGGCATATCTGCCGTCATCAAGATGTAAAACTCCGTCAGCTTCCAGTCCATATCTGTCGCGATAATAAGACATATATCCGTCCTGTGCGGAAGAGTAGATTTTGAAATCACGTATACATAAAGATTCAAACAAAAAGCCGAGAGTTTTATAATCCCTGTCAAAATACTCCGGAGATAATCCCATAGCGGCCACGGCAATGGAGGGGTCTATAAGATTACGTTTTTTGGACGCTCTGATGACTGTTTTTGATCTGATTGCCGGGCACCATGCGTCAACATCTTCAATTATCATTAGTTTTTCAAGAGCAGCAATATAGTCATAATAGGTGGGTTTTGTCAGTTCGATGTTTGAAACCACATCGCCGATAATAGTTTTTGTTTCGGCAAGAGTGCATATATTTCTTGCATAAGATTTCAAAATTGTGCGTGCCAATAATGGATTTCGTTTAGTATCATCAATATTTGATATATCCACTTCACATGTTTGTGTAAATAAATCCTTTGCTATTGCAAGTTGAGCTTTTCGTGAAGAACCTTTCAAACTACCCGGCCAGCCGCCTCTGCAAATAGCATATTTTATGTCATCAATAGACATATCTGAATGACATCCGTCAAAAGAATCCGGATGATCGAATAATTCAGATAATGACACCTCTCCGTTAGATTCCTCGCTTTCATAGAGGCTCATAGGAAACATTTTCAGTCTTGAAATCCTCAATGTTCCTGTATGAGGTGTTTTAACGGTATTGGAGCTTGACCCGGTCAGAATGTATTGGCCCACTTCGCCGCTGTCATCGCACGCTTTTCTGACAGTTCCCCATATTTTGGGCGCATCCTGCCATTCGTCAAATAATATAGGTTTGGGACCTTTCAGGAGATCGGACGGATGCGTGTTTGCAATAAGAAGATAGTTTTCTCTTTCGTTTTCATCCTGAAATTCAATTACACTTTTTGCCTTTTGCTTTGCGGTAGTTGTTTTGCCACAACCTTTAGGGCCAACAATCAAAGTTGCGCCGAAAGCCTCAAGCTTCAGTTCAAGAAGACTGTCGGCTATTCTCTTTTTATATATCATTACAATCACATCCTACATTGTTTTCGATGATAGTATAACACATTTCTGCATTCAAATCAATATCAACTTTACAAATTTGTTGTAATACGATTTACAGATTTGAGAGTACATAATTTACAAAATTGACAAGAAGCTTGTCGTTTTCGGAGTAAATCGTGGTGTCATCTCATCACATAATTGCCGCAATCTTTTGATTTACAAGGGATTGCGGCTTTTTGTTTGACTCCACTATTGGAAAAGAAATACTCTTCCGTTCATACCGCCAATACTGCGAAAGAAAACATAATATCTTACTGGAAACATAAAAAGCATTTTTGAAATTAGGTTTAACACTTTTGCATTTTGCCTTGAATGATAAGCTGAAATATGCTATGATTTCAGCAATATTTAATCCATGTTCAGAGAGGCCGACAGTTGTGAATAACTATATAATAAAACAGATAAATCTTGATGAATATCCGAATTGCAATGCAATCTGGAATATGCAGGCCTGTCCTTATACAGATATGTTCATTGAGCAGATAAAGGCGGGCAATCGTGATGTGTTTATACTCACTGTTGACAATGAATATACTGCTGAATGCGATCTTGTTTACGATAATCCCGAATACGGCACAATTTTCGGCGAGAGACTGTATTTTTCACGGCTTATTGTAAAACGGTCTGAGCGCGAAAAAGGTTACGGCGAAGCGATATCACTGTATCTGCTCGACAGGGCAAAAGAAAAAGGATATAAATCTATTGCTCTGGGCGTTGATTGTGATAACACTGCCGCCGTGAATCTCTATAAAAAGCTCGGCTTTACCGTTTATGAAGAGGCAGAAGACAAAGACGGAAAGTTTTACAGAATGGAGAAAAACCTGTAATGAATGAATATGATATTTTAACAAAACACTATGAATCTCACGATGAAGAAGGCCGACTGCTTTCAAAGCACGGGAGTGTTGAATATATCACTACACAAAAATATATTCATGAATGTGCAGAAGCTGTAAACGCTAAATGTATTATTGAAGTCGGTGCCGGCACAGGCCGTTACAGCGTCTCGCTGGCAAAAGAGGGCTTTGATGTAACTGCCGTCGAATTGGTTGAACATAACCTTGATATTCTAAGGCAAAAGCTTGACGGAAGTGAAATGCTTACCGCGATTCAGGGAAACGCGCTTGATTTATCCCGTTTTGCCGATAACAGCTTTGATATGACGCTTCTGCTCGGTCCGATGTATCACCTTTTCACTTTTGAAGATAAGAAAAAGGCACTCTCGGAAGCCGTACGCGTGACGAAACTGGGCGGATTCATTCTGGTTGCATACTGTATGAACGAGCCGACAATCATCAATTTCGGTTTTCGTCAGGGCAATTTGCAATATATTCTTGATAATAATATGTTGCTTGATGAATGGCACTGTAAAAGTGATCCGAAAGAAATATTTGAACTGTATCGCACGGAGGATATTGCTGAACTGGACGCAACAGTAAATGTCACCCGCGAAAAGTTTATAGCAACCGACGGCGCGACGAATTATATGACGGAATGCATCGACGAAATGGATGATTTCACTTTTGAAAAATGGGTGGATTATCACCTGTCAATCTGCGAGCGGCAGGATTTAATCGGTGCCTCGCATCATACATTGGATGTTTTGAGGAAGAATTGATAAAATAAAATATGAAAAAAGTAATTGTAATCGGCTGCCCGGGCAGTGGCAAAAGTGTATTTTCAAGAACCTTGCACGACATCACGGGGTTGCCCCTTTATCACCTTGATATGATTAACTGGCATGAAGACAAGACCACTTTGTCACGCGAGGAACTGATTGAAAAAATCAACGAAATCGGTGCAACGGATGAATGGATAATGGACGGCAACTACGGCGGCACGATGGAGTTGAGAATGTCCCTGTGTGACGCAATCATATTTCTTGACTTTCCAACAAACGTCTGCCTTGAAGGAATTATGGCAAGGCGCGGAATGCAGCGCCCGGATATGCCATGGCAGGACGCCGATGATTTGGAGGCAGAGTTTGTTGATTCTGTTAAAAACTATTATTCACAAAACCGCCCGACAGTCCTGGAACGCATAAAGAAATTTTCCGGCAAAAAATCTCTTATTTTCAAAAGCAGGCAGGAAGCGGATGGCTTTCTCGCAAAGCTGAGAAGTGAGAATGTAATCGCTCACTATGATGCGCTCATTGACGAAGGCAACGACCCTGTTACCGATCCTAAGCCGTTAAAAGATTATATCTGAAATTATCCGGATTTGAAAATGTTGAAATAACAGAAACGGAATTCGGACATATTTTCTCTGCTGAAAGAAAATAAACAATACAAAATTTGTGAGGAGAACAGTGTGAACCGCTTTGAATTCAGACAGGCGAAAGCCGAAGATATCCCCGTCTATGTTGATGAACTGTTTGCGATACTTGCAGGAAATATGCGTGAGATTCAGCCGACAGGGAATACTTATGAGGAAGATTACAAAATATGGCTGGACTGTGCGGTGCCCGTTATGTGCGAAGGAAAGAACATAGTGATTCTGATATTTTGTGAAGATAATCTCTGCGGCTATTTTCAGTATTCAGTCAAAGATAAAACCTTCCGTATGGAAGAAATACAGTTCAAAAGGGAATTTCAGGGAAGCGGTCTGTTTGCCGCCTTATACCGATATCTAATTACAATTATTCCCGAGGATACCGAATATGTTGACGCCTACTCGGGAAAGAACAATATAAAATCGCAGGAAATATTAAAGCATCTCGGCTTGACCGCCGTGGGCGAAAACAAAAACGGCAGGTCATATTATTTCAAAGGCGAGTATAAAAAACTGCTTGAACGATATTCCGAATAACAAATTCCGGTTT
>CAJOLX010000001.1 GCA_905235625.1 uncultured Clostridia bacterium | reverse complement strand
GCCTATGATGGATCCTAAGGACTTTGCCAATCAGGAAACCGATGAAGTTTTTAACGGTGACATCATTTACACTTTTGACGATGAGATAATCAATGAATACTATATGGGTCATCCGGAAGAATTTTACCCTTACTGGTATGCAGATGAGTTTGAAAAAGCAGTTGAAGAAGGTTATACGCCGAGAACCACCGATTGGATAGACGTTGACCGAATGGAAGCGGATATCATCGCAAAATACGGGAGCGTAGATTGAGCAAATCAGGTATTATTTGCTTAATTGCAGTATCGTTAAAGCGGCTTATAATTTAGCTGCAAAACAAAAAAGTAAGCAAAAGGGAACGCCGGGCAATTGCTCGGCGTTCCTAAAAAATAAAAAGTTCGCTTAAATTTAAAAATTTTCTGCAATTTTGCATGATTTTATTGCAGTTTTACATTTTTATTGCTTTTTTCGAGCAAAGTTGCTATCATTAAATTAAAGGTTTTTTGCAGCAGCATTTAACCAAAGCAATAAATGGAGGAAAACAAAATGAAAAAAACTTTATCGCTCATTCTTGCGCTGATACTCGTTTGCGGCGTCGCCTTGCCGGCATTTGCCGCGGAGAGCACGCACGACGTTGAATCTCTCGTTTACTGCATAGACGAGCAAACAGCGGAATCTTACCGCGAGGGCTTTGCCCGACTGCCGGTTGAAAAAGCAAAATCAAATATAATGAACGCTATTGCAGCCATACCCCGTATAGGCTCGTTAAGTGCGGTATTCAGAGGAATATCGGACCTGTTTTCGGCTCTGGTGCAAATTCCGTCTCGCCGCGCCGCTTTCACTTTTTCGGAATTGCGCTATAACACGGGAACAAATTCTATCGTTTACCGCGAAGAGGCAGCATCAAACGGGACATTGTCAAATACGATTCCCGTTTTAATCTCGTCGGAAAAACCGGTTGCAAAGGAAGCCGATGCCGAAGCTTTGCTTGAGATGTATAACAATGCCGTTAAAAAGACAAATGATAACGGCGGATTAAAAGGTATTTATGCTGTCAATATTATTGACGGCAGCTTAAAGTCGGAAAACGAAAATTTAACTGAATTGATGAATATCTACGTTTCCGCAGGATCGCTTAATTCAAGCGGGGAAGAATCGGAAATACCCGGAAAAGGCGCGGTTGAAATTGATGATATCAAAGATATTTATGCCGCCTCGGTTGACGGAAAAACGATAATAAGGATTTTACTCAATGACCAAGCAAGCGACGGCTACGGAATAAGCGATAATTACTCCGTAAGACACGGTGTAGGCGATATGGGTAATTATATAAAATCTTTATCCGACAGCGGCATTAAAATAGTATCCGGAAAAGAAACCATAGAAATAAATTACACCGACGCATATATCACTTGCATTATTGATGACGCTACCGGTCAAATAACAGGCGGCACGTGGCATAAAATCACTTCTTTGAACCATGGAGACGCAGAAGCAGAAATCTTTTCAGCCACATTGGATATGAATTACTCATTTGCGATGAATCAAGACATTGTTTTCTGATTAAAACCGAAAACAGCAAGTGACTTACCGCGATTAACTTATTAAAAATCAACCGTTAAAAAATCGGCAACAGGGCGTGAGTTTTACACTCGCGCCCTGTCTGTTACAACGGAATATTAAGTTTTCGGCTTTAACGCAAACAAGGTTTATTTGCTCATAAATTCGCAAACAAGCTTGCTGTGCTCAACCGGGTCGTCAATCGACCTGCCGGCAATGAGGCAAGCCTCGCCGTAAAGCAGCTTTGCGTATTTTTCGAGCTCGTCGGGAGCCTCGGCGTAAATATCCTTGAGCTTTTGAGCTACGGGATGCTCAACGTTTATGTCAAGCGCAACGGTCGCTTTGACCTGATTGCCCTGAGCGCCGGGCAAAGAGTTGATGGTTTTTTCCATATCGAGTGAAATTTCGCCCTCGCTGGTGAGGCAAACCGGATGCCCGCTGAGCTTGTTGGTAAATCTGACGTCATTCACCTTGCCGCCGAGAGAATCCTTTATTTTGCCGAGAAGCTCGGAATTATCCTTATTCTCTTTTTCAATGGCTTTCTTTTCTTCGTCTGTGCTTAAATCAAAGTTTTCGTCGCAAACGTTAACAAAAGTTTTGCCCTCATACTCCATAAGAGTCTTAATGACAAATTCGTCAACGTACTCCGTGAGCATCAGCACCTCGAGACCTTTGCTTACAGCGGAATCATATTGAGGCAGCATTTCGATTTTTTCGACGGTTTCTCCGGTTGCGTAATAAATGAACTTATCGTCCTCTTTGAGCCTTTCAACATATTCCTTGAGGGTAACGGGCTTCTTTTCGTAAGAAGACTTAAACAGAAGCAAATCTTTCAGGTCGTCTTTATGCATTCCGAAATCATTGTAAACGCCGAATTTGAGCTGAACGCCGAAGGATTCAAAGAATTTCTCGTAATTCTCACGCTCGTCGCGCAGCATTTTTTCAAGCTCGGTTCTGATTTTCTTCTCAACCGTTTTTGAAATGAGCCTGAGCTGGCTGTCGTGCTGCAGCATCTCTCTGCTGATGTTGAGCGAGAGGTCTTCCGAATCAACAAGGCCCTTAACGAAGCTGAAGTAATCGGGCAGCAAATCGGGGCATTTATCCATTATCAAAACGCCCTTTGAATAGAGAGAAAGTCCCTTTTCATAATCCTTGCTGTAGTAATTGTAAGGCGCGTGAGTGGGAATAAACAAAAGCGAGGTATAGGTTGCGCTGCCCTCAACGCTTGAGCGGATAACCTTTATGGGGTCTTCAAAATCATAAAACTTCTCTTTATAAAATTCGTTATATTCCTCATCTGTAACTTCGCTCTTGCTCTTTTTCCAAATGGGTATGCGGCTGTTAAGCACGGTGAGCTCCGCAACGTCTTCATATTCGTCTTCGGTGCCTTCTTTAAGCACGGTTCTCGTCATTTCCATGCGGATGGGATGGCGGATATAATCGGAATATTTCTTAACGAGCGACTGAACGCTGTATTCGTCAAGATATTTGCAATAATCATCGTCTTCGGTGTCGGGCTTAAGGTGCATGATAACCGAAGTGCCGAAAGAATCCTTTTCGCACTCCCCTATCCTGTAGCCGTCAACGCCTTCGGACTCCCACTTATAAGCTTTATCGCTGCCGTAAGCCTTGGATATAACGGTGACCTTATCGCTCACCATAAACGCCGAATAAAAGCCTACGCCGAACTGACCGATAATGTCAATATCGTCGGTTTTTTCGTTTTCGTCCTTGAATGCGAAAGAGCCGCTTTTTGCAATAGTGCCGAGGTTGGAGTCAAGCTCCTCTTCGGTCATGCCGATGCCGTTATCGGAAACGGTAATGGTTCTGTTATCTTTGTCAAGGTCAATATCAATTACGAATTCATCGGCGGAAAGACCGACGGAAGTGTCCGTAAGAGATTTGAAATAGAGCTTATCAAGCGCGTCGGAAGAGTTGGAAATTATTTCTCTCAAAAATATTTCCTTATGGGTGTAGATGGAGTTTATCATTAAATCCATCAATCTCTTTGATTCCGACTTAAAATGCTTCTTTTTCATTAGAAATCACCTTTCCTCATTGAGATTTTCAATGTGGACATTATAAGTCTTTATTTGCTGCTTTTTATGTATTGAATATGAACAGATTGTGAATTTTAGCACTCTTTGCGTTTAAGTGCTAACAAAACAAGAACGAACATTACCGTAAAAAAGCTCTCCTTATCTGTGATTATGTAAAAAAATCATTAACTGTTATGTTGAATATTTACAAAAACAGAAAAAAATGGTAATATGAAAGGTAAGGAGGCGACAAAATGAAAAATATCATCGATTACATCGACGCCGCTTTTGACTCAGAGCAGGAAAGAGAAAGCATTTACAAATTCAAACAAAATCTTGTTGCCGAGCTGACCGACAGAGCGAATGAACTGACTCATTCGGGCCTTGATGACGAAAACGTTATTTATGACCTTATCGTAAGCGAGCACCCCGATATAAAAGAAGAATATAAAGAAGAGCAAAGAGAGCTTAAAGCAAAAAAGAGAAAGAGCCACACCGCCGTTTTGAGAGTGATAGGCTCCGTTCTCTATTTCATTGCCGCCGCAGTAATCTACCTCGGCATAAGCTTTTTGACCGACGCGTGGAACAGAACCTGGGTGTTTATCACCGGCGCGGTTCTCGTTTACGTAACCTATCTAATGTTCCTCTCGATAGGCGCTCTCACAAAAAGGCGCAGCGTGTTTCATCCCCTCTCGAGAATTTTGCTTGCTTTAAATATTTTCATTTACGCAACGATAATATTCCTCGTGCTTACCGTCATCTTTTCAGTTAAGGGCGCATGGCTCGTTTACATTTTTGCCGTGCTCGCAATGATGACGGCGGACGGCATTTACGCCGAGAAAGCCGCCGAGAGATTTGCCATATTTTTCCACATCGCGTATATCGTGCCGGCAGCGGCGATGTTTTATATCATACTTTCCGCTCTTAACATTATCCCCTGGCATCCCGGCTGGATAATGATACCCGCTTCTCTCATCATAGTGCTCGCGGTAATTATGATTAGGATAAGCATTCACAACAAAGACAAAGAGCTTGAGGAAACGGAGGACGACAGCGAATGGAAAGAAAATTAAACGCCGAGCTTTGGGATAAAATGCACTATCTCTTCCGTGATTTCAACGACAGGATGGTGCACGTTGAGCTTGAATATGACTATGACATAAATATCCGCGCTCTCAAAACGGTGCTCATCTGCTTTTTTGAAAAATGCCCCGTGTTTCACTCATCCTTTACCGACAATCACGTGAGACCTTACTGGACGGTAAACAGATATAACATCGACGAAGTGCTGACCGTTAAGGATATTGACGAAAAGGATAAGCGCGAAGAGGTTGACGCATTCCTCACTCAGTGCCTGCCCACCGACGGCGAGCTGCAGATGAAAGCCTGCGTATTCAGATATAACGGCAAATCAACGCTTTGCATAATTGAAAACCACATGTGCATGGACGGCGGAGATTTCAAATATTTTTTGAAAGCGCTTTGCAAAAACTACAATGATTATATCGCAAACGGCACAAGCCCTCTCGATTTAAGGCAGGGCTCAAGGTCATATAAAACAATATATAAAGACCTTTCCGCCAACGATAAAAAGGCAGCCGAAAGCCTTTACAGAAACATAAACAAAAAAGACGATCACCGCTTCCCTCTTTCCGAGAGCTCAAAGGAAGACAGCTCTTTCATAGCGCGCAAGGTAATACCCGCCGAGAAGTTTGTTAAAATCAGAACGGAGGGCAAAAAATACGGCGCCACTATAAACGATATGCTGATGGCTGCTTATTTTTACAGCCTTTATGAGCTTGCCGGCTTTGACAGGAGCGAAAGCGTGAGCATCTCGTGCGCCGTTGACCTTCGCCGCCATGTGAAAGACACCGAAAATATGGGCGTTACCAATCACACCGCCTGGATGCAGTGCAAAATACCGGAGCTCGGCAGGGATATATTTGAAACCCTGCAATATTCCATAAGGAGCGCCAATCAGTTTAAGCAGGATAAATATCTCGGGCTTTACGGCCTTCCCCTGCTCTCGCTCGGCTACAAAATAATGCCCCACGCAGCAAGCGAAGAAATAATCAAAATCGGCTATTCCAACCCTTATATCGCCATGAGCAATATAGGCATTCTTGAGGTCGATAAGCTTGCGCTCGAGGGCCACGAGCCTGTCGGCGGATTTATGAGCGGCGCCGTGAAATACAAGCCTTACGTGCTGCTTTCCGCAACGTCAATGAGAAACGAGCTCACTCTCTCAATGTGCGTTCGCGGCAACGACGAGGATAAAAAGACGGTTTCAAAATTCTTTGACCTTATGGAAAAGAATATCGACGTTCTCATAGGCGACGGGCAGTAATTCGCCGCCGCGCCGAAATAATTTTATTTTAATTTAAAAAAACTCTTGATTTTTTCGCTCTTCTCGATTATAATAACAAAGCATTATTTGACAGATACGGAGAGTTGTCCGAGCTGGTCGAAGGAGCACGATTGGAAATCGTGTATACTGCAAACACGGTATCAAGAGTTCGAATCTCTTACTCTCCGCCAAGAAAAAAGCGTCTTTTGTCTTCCGACAAAAGGCGCTTTTTTGAATGATGTGTTCCGCACAAGCGGAACATGATGTGCGCTTTGCGCGTGAAATCGGAACACATCACATAACATAAACGTATTGTGATATTAAAACATATGTTATATAATATAACAAGCGCAAATAAAATTTTGTAGGTTTTCAGGCAATACTTCGTTGAAATATCTTTGATATGAAATATTTGCCTTGCAGCAAGCGTTAAAGGGAGCAATAATTATGACAACAAAAGAATATTTAAAGCTCATTGATGAAGTAAACGAAAACGGTAAATACAGAGCAAATTGGGCGTCACTTTCTCATCATAAGGTTCCCGAATGGTATATGAATGATAAGCTCGGAGTGTTCATCCATTGGGGCGTATACTCTGTGCCCGCTTTCGGCAACGAGTGGTATTCAAGAAGCATGTACGACAAAAACGCGCGTGAATTTGAGCATCACAGAATGACTTGGGGCGAGCAGAAGGATTTCGGTTATAAAGATTTTATACCTATGTTCAAGGCAGAAAAGTTTGATGCCTACGAATGGGTTTCCCTCTTCAAAAAAGCGGGTATAAAATACGTTATGCCCGTTGCGGAGCATCATGACGGCTTCGCTATGTATGAAACGGAATTTAACCGTTGGAATTCAAAAAACATGGGACCTTGTCGCGATGTTGTGGGTGAGTTAAAGGCTGAATGTGAAAAGCAGGGGCTTACCCTCTGCGCATCAACTCACAGAGCCGAGCACTACTTCTTTATGAATCCCGGCAGACTTTGCGACAGCGACGTAAACGATGACAATTACCGTGATTTTTACGGTCCTGCAGTATATTGTGAAGAATTCGACCCAAAAGTCATTCATATCACAACTGCCGATACGTATTCAACAGGCGCAAGCCGTGAATGGCTTGAGGATTGGCTTGTACGCACTTGTGAAATCGTTGATAAATATCAGCCGTCAGTGCTTTATTTTGACTGGTGGATTCATAATCACAGCTTCAAACCGTATCTTAAAAAGTTAGCCGCTTACTATTACAACCGAGCCGAAGAATGGGGTAAAGAAGTAACTATAAACTATAAGCACGAGGCTTTCCCTCCTAACGTTGCAACTTTTGATGTTGAGCGCGGCGCTCTCTCGGGAATTTCACCCGTCTATTGGCAAACGGATACAGCTATCGGCAAGAAATCTTGGGGTTACGTAACAGATAACGAATTTAAAAGCGCAAGACAGGTAATCTGCGACCTTGTTGACATAGTATCAAAGAACGGTAACCTGCTTATCAATATCGGCCCCAAGCCCGACGGCACAATTACCGATGAAGAAACCGAGGTTCTTCTCACGATGGGTAAATGGCTTGAGATTAACGGTGAAGGTATCTACGGCACAACCTTCTGGAAACAGTTCGGTGAAGGCAATGTCAATGCCGAAGACGGCTTTTTCAAAGACAATGATGAAAAGCAGTTTACGAATGAAGATTTCAGATTTACATACAAAGACGGATATCTTTACGTTTTTCAGATGCGTCCGTCAAAAACGGTAAGAATAAAAACACTCCGCAAGCACAATCCTCACGATTATCTCATTGAAAGCATAAAGCTTCTCGGCAGTGACGAAAAGCTTGATTTCATAAGAACCGACGAATATCTTGAAATAAATACAAAGGGTGACTTTGATAACGACTTACCCATTTGCTTTAAAATGGAGATAGGTTAATCACGAAAAGCAATGAGATAATACGTTTTACAATCTAACTACATTTTACAATTTGCCTTTATTCACAAATATGCAAAGTTAAAAATCCTGCCGACGGCATCGGCAGGATTTTTTTATTATTATTTGTAAATTACATTCCGCGACGTTTGACGCAGTTTTCGAGTTTGATCGCTTCGTAGACGCCTTCGTCGAATTTATCGCATATCTGTTTATATTCGTCTATTGAAAACGTTTCGAGGGTTTTGCCGGCTTTAATGCAGGCTGCGACGACTTCGCCGGTAGCTTTATAGGCGTCTCTGAAGGGCAGACCTTTTGAAACGAGATAATCGGCGCAATCGGTGGCGTTTATAAATCCGCCCGCGGCTGCCTTTCTCATATTCTCGGGCAGCACCTTCATGGTATCTATCATTGGTATCAGCGTTGTAAGGCAGATTTTAACGGTATCGAAAGCGTCAAAAATCGCGTCTTTATCTTCCTGCATATCTTTATTATACGCAAGCGGCAAGCCTTTCATAACGGTGAGAAGGGTCATTAGGTCGCCGAAAACTCTGCCGCTTTTGCCTCTTACGAGCTCAGGAATATCGGGGTTCTTTTTTTGCGGCATAATGCTTGAGCCGGTTGAAAAAGCATCGTCAAGCTCGATGAATTTAAATTCCCATGAGCTCCAGAGCACTATTTCTTCGCTGAGCCTTGAAAGGTGAACCATAATAAGCGACAAAGCGGAGGCAAGCTCAATGCAAAAATCCCTGTCGGAAACGCCGTCAAGAGTGCTGAGCGTGTATCCGTCAAAGCCGAGAGCCTCTGCGGTCATTGCCCTGTCAATGGGGTAAGTGGTGCCTGCGAGAGCGCCCGAGCCCAGAGGAGAATAATTCATCCTCTTTGCGGCGTCCTCTACCCTGCCGACGTCTCTCTTGAGCATCTCGGTATAAGCCGTCAGATGAGCTTTAAACGTTATGGGCTGAGCTTTTTGAAGGTGGGTATAACCGGGCATTATCGCATCGCCGTAAGCGTCGCCTTTCGCGCTGAGCGTATCTATGAGCTCATTCAGCTCTTTTATGACCTCGCCGCACTCGTCTCTGAGATAGAGCCTAATATCGAGAGCGACCTGGTCGTTTCTGCTTCTGCCCGTGTGAAGGCGTTTGCCCGCGTCGCCTATTCTTTCGGTAAGGGTCTGCTCGATAAAGGTGTGAATATCCTCCGCGTTGGGGTCAATGAGCAGCCTGCCCTCGTCTATATCCGCCATGATATCGGCAAGAGCGTCGGTTATCTTTTTGCCGTCTTCGGCGGAAATTATGCCTTTGGCGGCAAGCATCGAGGCGTGCGCCATACTCCCCGTAATATCATAACGATACATTCTTGAATCGGTTGATATCGAGGAATTGAAATCGTTGGTTCTTTTATCGACTTCTTTTGAAAAACGTCCTGCCCAAAGTTTCATAATAAAAGCTCCGTATAATCAGCTGTTTCTCTGCTCGTCAAGTATCGCTTTGACCTTAAGAGGAAGACCGAAGAGGTTTATAAATCCTGCGGAATCCTTCTGGTCGTAAACGTCATCGGCGTCAAAGGTTGCGAAATCTTCGCTGTAAAGGGTGTAGGGTGAAGTTACGCCGGCGTTGATGATATTGCCCTTGTAGAGCTTTAACTTAACGTCGCCGGTAACAGTCTGCTGAGTGCTGTCAACAAAAGCGGAAAGTGCCTCTCTGAGAGGAGTGTACCACTTGCCGAAATAAACAAGCTCGGCAAACTGATGAGAAACTATCTCTTTATAATGCATGGTGTCTCTGTCAAGAGTGAGGGTTTCGAGCACGTCGTGAGCCTTGTAAAGGATTGAACCTGCGGGATTTTCGTAAACGCCTCTGGACTTCATGCCGACAAGACGGTTTTCGACTATATCGTCGAGGCCTACGCCGTTTTTGCCGCCGACGTCGTTAAGGTATTCGATAAGCTCAACGCCGCCCATTTCTTTGCCGTTAACGGCTGTGGGAACGCCCTTTTCAAAATGAATGGTAACGTATTCGGGCTTGTCGGGAGCCTGCTCGGGAGCTACGCCTATTTCAAGGAAACCGGGCTTAAGATACTGAGGCTCATTTGCGGGGTCTTCAAGGTCAAGCCCCTCATGGCTGAGATGCCAAAGGTTTTTATCTTTGGAATAGTTTGTTTCGCGGTTTATTTTAAGAGGAATATTGTGAGCCTCGGCGTAGTCGATTTCTTCCTCCCTTGATTTAAGGTCCCAAATTCTCCAGGGAGCTATAATCTGCATATCGGGAGCGAACGCTTTGATGGCAAGCTCAAATCTTACCTGGTCGTTGCCCTTGCCGGTGCAGCCGTGGCAGATAGCGTCGGCGCCTTCCGCTTTAGCGATTTCAACGAGTCTCTTAGCTATGAGAGGACGGGCAAAAGCGGTGCCGAGAAGGTAATTCTTTTCATATTTCGCGCCGGCTTTAAGGGTCGGGAAAATGTAATCGTTAACAAATTCATCCTTAAGGTCTTCAATATAGAGCTTGGAAGCGCCGGTCTTGATAGCTTTCTCTTCAAGGCCGTCAAGCTCGGTGCCCTGACCTACGTCGCCCGAAACGGCGATAACCTCGCAGTTATTGTAGTTTTCCTTAAGCCAGGGAATAATTATCGAGGTGTCAAGACCGCCGGAATATGCCAAAACAACTTTTTTAATCTCTTTCATCGGAGAGTCCTTCTTTCAAAATGATAATTTATGCAGTGATTATACATTGTTTATGCGTATTTGTCAAGCAATTTATGTATTTTATTCATAATTTATTGCAAATTATACGCAAAATGCATTATTCGGGCATTACAAGCCCCGTTTTTTTCATAACCTTTCTGAGAGTGCGGTTTGCAATTCTGCCCGCTCTCTCTGCGCCGTCCGCCGCGGCGCTCATAAGAGAAGCCTTGTCGGAGATATATTTATCGAAATTTTCTCTTACGGGTCTGAGCTCCTCAATAACAGCCTCAGCGACGGCGGCTTTGAAATCGCCGTAGCCCTTGCCTGCAAATTCGCTCTCGATCTTGTCGTAATCGAGACCGGTGCAGCAGGAATAAATGGTCATGAGGTTGTTTATGCCGTCTTTGCCCTCGGCGTATCTCACGCAGGATTCGGAATCCGTAACGGCGGATTTGAATTTCTTCATAATCACGTCGGGAGTGTCAAGAATGGAAACGGTCGCTTTGGGGTTAACGTCGCTCTTGGACATCTTCTGAGTGGGGTCCTGAAGGCTCATTACCTTGGCGCCCGTTTTGCCGATATAAGGCTCGGGCAAAGTGAAGGTCTCCCCTCTTAAATTATTAAATCTGTCGGCAATATCCCTGCATATTTCGAGATGCTGCTTCTGGTCAGCGCCTACGGGCACGAAATTCGCCTGATAAAGCAGAATGTCGGCTGCCATTAAAACGGGATAGTCGAAAAGGCCCACGTTAACGTTATCGGAATGCTTTAAAGATTTCTCTTTGAACTGAGTCATTCTTGACGCTTCGCCGAACTGCGTGTAGCAGTTAAGAATCCACGCAAGCTGGGTGTGAGCGGGAACGTGGCTCTGAATAAACATTATATTCTTCTCGGGGTCAAGGCCCATAGCGAGCAGAATAGCGTACATTTCAAGGCTCTGCTGCCTGAGCTTCGCGGGCTCGGGATGAATGGTGAGAGCGTGAAGGTCGGCGACGGCAAAAATGCAGTCGTTATCGTCGCTCATGGCTTTCCAATTTTTTAAAGCCCCGAGATAATTGCCTAAAGTGGGTATTGAAGTGGGCTGGATGCAGCTGAGCACCACGGGTCTGCGTTCATTATTTTCCATTATTTTACCTCATTTCCTTTGCCGTTTGAGCGAGCAGCTTAATGCCTTTGACTATATCTTCGTCGGAAGGCGTTGAGAAGTTAAGACGGATATAATCGCAGGGAGCGCTGCCGTCGGTCAGAAAAGCGTTGCCGGGCACAACCGAAACGCCGTTTGCGGAGGCATTCTTCACGAATGAAAGCATATCTATGCCTTCGTTCATCTCTGCCCACACAAAGAGTCCGCCCTCGGGCCTTAAAAACGTTAAATAATCGGTGAGATACTCATCCATCGTGTCGCACATAAGATTGAGCTTTCTGCGGTAAATCCCTCTGATTTTTTCGATGTGAGGGTCAAGGTTGCCTTCCTTGAGCCATCTGTAAACGATGAGCTGAGTGAGCATGGGCGTGTGAACGTCTTGAGTCTGCTTCGCGACAGTCATCTTGGCGATTATTTCTTTTGGCGCAACGGTGAAGCCTATTCTTATGCCGGGAGCGATAATCTTTGAGAAAGAGCCGGAGTAAACGACGAGGCCCTCGGTGTCAAAGCTCTTTATCGCGGGGAGGTCTTCGCCCGAAACTCTCAGGTCGCCGTAGGGGTTATCCTCAAGCACGAGCACGCCGTATTTCTTCGCGAGCTCGTAAACTCTTTTTCTCTTTTCAAGGCTCATGGTGGCGCCTGCGGGATTTTGAAAATTGGGAATGGTGTAAATAAATCTAACGTTCTTTTCGGATTTGAGCTTTTCCTCGAGAACGTCAACGTTCATTCCGTCGCCCTCTACCGGCACGCCGACGAGCTTTGCTCCGAACGCTCTGAAACAGTTGAGAGCGCCGATAAACGCGGGCTCCTCGCAGATTATCGTGTCGCCGTTGTTGACAAAAACGTGGCTGAGAAGGCTCATTACCTGCTGAGCGCCGCTCACGACTATTACGCCGTCGTTATCGGAGCCTACGCCGTAACGGCTGTGAGCTATATTCGTTATTTCATTTATAAGAGGCGCGTAACCTTCGGTTATGCCGTATTGAAGAGCAAGAATGGGCTCCTCTTCGAGCACCTGATTTGCAATGCGCTGAACGTCGCTTACGGGGAAAGCGTCGGGAGCGGGATTGCCTGCGGAAAGAGGAATAGAATCGCCCGAATTTTTCAAAATCTCTCTGATAGCCGAGGGCCTGAGAGATGAAATTCCCGATGAAAATTGATAATCCATGTGAAACACCTTTCTTGAATAAGAATGTAAATTATGTTATACTGCTTAAAAATAACCTTTGAGGTAACGACAATGAAATCTGATTTTGAAGCAGTGCTTTTTGATTTTGACGGCACTCTCGCCGACACGGGGGAAGGAATAGGAAAATGCGCGGATTACGCGTGCGAATATTTTAAAAAGCCCCGTTTAAACGATGAGCAGCGCAAGGCGTTCGTGGGCCCTCCGCTTTATGACTCTTTCAGAATGCTGCTGGGTCTTACAAGCGATGAAGACATTAAAACGGCAATAGCAAAATATAGGGAATGCTACGTTGCCGGGGCAATGTTTGACTTAAAGCTCTATGACGGAATGGAAGAACTGCTGCGTGAAATTCACGAAAGCGGAATTAAAACCGTGATAGCGTCTTCAAAGCCCGAAAAATTCGTTAAACAAATTATCGAAAAGCTCGGTTTAAGCGAATATTTCACCCTGCTCTCCTGCCCTACGGACGATAATATAAAAAGAAGCAAATACGAGCTGATATCGTCCGCGCTTAAAAAGCTGAACGTCAACAAGGACAAGGCAATAATGGTAGGCGACAGATACCTCGATATCGAGGGCGCGTCGCAGGCCGGAATAAAAAGCATAGGCGCCGCCTACGGTTACGGCACTGCGGAAGAGCTGCTCGAAAGCGGAGCGGATTTTATAGCCTTCAGCGTCAGCGACGTGAGGAAAGCCGTCTTTTTGAAGGAATATAGATAATTTCAAAGAGCAGAGCGTCAATTAAATAAACGTAAAAATACTCAATCCCTGTCATATCCACCACGTTCGACGGGGATTTGACTATTCTGTAGATAAACGTGGGAATTGAAGCTTCGAGAGTGAAGAAATAAAGGACGATATAGTAAATCGAGAACCAAAGAAGCGCTTTAGCCGCGAAATCGCAGGGCTTCATTTTGAAGGGTACGGGCAGGTTTTTGTCGAGAATATTCTTTTTGAGCTTAACGGCAAGAACGACGAAAACGGCGGCGGTAATGACCGCGATGCAAACAATTTCAATAAGGTCGATGTCGGAAAGAATCTGCCTGTCTTCGAGCGTTCTGAAAACTCTCATGCAAAGAGCCCTTACGGGAAGAAGAACGTAGGCGAACGTTATGAGCAAAAGGTTTATAACGTATCTCAGCGCCTTGTTGTTGATGAAAGGCTCGCTTCTGTATTTTTTGCCGGCTGTGAGCTCATTGGGCAAAAGGGCGATAATCAGCATAATGCCGAAGCCCATTAAAAATCCGGTGGTAAACTCCCAGAGCGACCAGGAGGTTATGCGAAGATATGACGGAACGTTAAGCGAAGAAATAAATCCCGTTTTGTAATTGCAAATCTGAAAATAATCGGCAAGAGTTATCGAAACGGCGCACACAAGGTTAATGAGCAGAGCAACGCACGCCGTGATTTTATCTCTGAAAGCGATGAGCGCCGTAAGAATAAGCACGAGCGCCGAAAAAGCGAAGGAGATATGCTCAACGCATTCAAAATAATATCTGCCGAAGGGCACTTTTTTGCCCCAGGACATAGAGCCCATATGCTCTAAATAAGCCTGCCTCGCGCCGCCTTCAAAGCCGATATCGGCAAGACCTTTTTTGAAGCCGTCCGTAACCTCGGGAGCGAGCAAATTCATAAGAGAATGGGAGAAGGTCGCTTTCGCTATGGCTCCCGCCGCCAAAAAAACGGCGCAAAAAACGGCGTAGTGCCAAAATTTATATTCTCTCCTTGAAAAGAGAGTGCCGATATACACGGAATAAACGCACAGGAGAGAAAAGCCGAGAAGCAGCATCATAACGGTGCCTCTGCCGCCGCCTACGGACGAAAAAGTTTCTTCCGCTTCGCCCGAAAACGGAACTACGCTTCTTATGACCGAGCCCGGCATGGAAATAACGCAGCCCCAGGCGGGCACGGTAATTCCGCAAAGCAGAGCGCCCATCGGCATGAGCTCAAACTTCATTTTGCTCCTGTTGCCGTAAACAGCAAAAATCAACAGAGTGAAAACACTGCCGACTATGGCTACTCCCCAAAATGAGCCGAAGCCGTGAGTGCCTCTTGCGCGCCACAAAAATCCCATGAGCAAAGCTCCGAGAATGACGCTTAAAAATTTCATACCTTTGCCGAGTTTATTGGATGCGCTCATTTAATCACCCGCTTATCAGCCGTATTTCTTTTTATTCTATATTATTACAGGTAAAAAAGCAATAGAGATTGACTCATTTAAGGCAAATTTTATTTAAAGAAGCATTTAAAAAGCTCACGCGCTTTACTTTTGCGCCCTTTAATGGTATCATTTCATAAAAGGAGATGATGAAATGAGCGAATTCAAAAAAGAATATCTCGGCGCGGGAATTACCTGCTTTGTGTCCGATGACCACACCTTCGGCACGGACGCCGTGCTTCTCGCTCATTTTGCGGCTCCGAAATCAAAAACCGTTTGCTGTGACTTGGGCTCGGGCTGCGGAATTATTCCCCTGCTCTGGTGCAAGGGAGAAACGGGGCATATAACCGCGGTTGAAATACAGGAGCAGGCGGCAAGGCAGATAGACGAGGCGATAGAATTTAATTCGCTTGAGGATAGGCTCACCGCGGTTTGCGCCGATTTAAGAAATTTGAAAGGCGCAGTGCCGTTCGGCCATTTTGACCTTGTGACGATGAATCCGCCATACAAAGCGAGCGGAGCGGGAATTATAAGCAAATCGGACGCTGATAAAATCGCGAGGCACGACACGATGTGCACTCTTAACGACATGTGCGAATGCGCTGCGCATCTCTTAAATTTCGGCGGCAGATTTTGCGCCTGCATAAGGCCCGAAAGGCTCAGCGAGCTTTTTGTAACCATGAGCAAAAACGGCATTGAGCCCAAAAGGCTGAGGCTCGTGTCAAAATATCCGGGCAAAGCCCCGTGGCTTGCTCTCGTTGAGGGCAAAAGAGGGGCAAAAAGCTCTCTAAAGGTTGAAAACGAGCTTTACGTTTACGGCCCCGGCGGAGAATATTCCGACGAAATGAAAATGATTTACGGCGATTATCTTTTGGAAAACAGGGGTGATTGATTATGAGCGGCAAGCTTTACGTTGTGGGCACTCCCATAGGCAACCTCGGCGACATATCGGAGCGAGCGCTGCAAACCTTGAGCGATTGCGATTTCATAGCCGCGGAAGACACGAGAGTGACTCTGAAACTGCTCAACAGATTTGAAATAAAAAAGCCGCTTGTCAGCTACCACGAGCACAACAAAGCGGAAAGCGGAGAAGCTATAGCCGCAAGGCTCTCTTCAGGCGAAACCTGCGCGCTCGTTACGGACGCCGGTATGCCGGCGATATCCGACCCCGGCGAAGATCTTGTCAGACTTTGCCGCGAAAAAGGGATCGAGGTTGAAGCGGTGCCGGGCCCGTGCGCATTCACAACCGCTCTTGCCGTTTCGGGCATGCCGTCAAGAAGGTTTATATTTGAGGGCTTCCCTCCCCGTGACAAAGCCGAGCGAAAAGAAGTTTTTGAATCGGTTGCCGAAGAAGAAAGAACGGTAATTTTTTACGAAGCGCCTCACAGGCTGCTCAAAACTCTCTCGGAGCTTTACGATGAAATAGGAAACCGTGAGATAGCCCTCGTTAAGGAGCTTACAAAAATTCACGAGCAGGTAATTCTCACAAGCCTTGAAAACGCCGCCTCTGTATTCGGCGAAAGCGAGCCAAAGGGCGAATACGTTATCATCATTAAAGGCAGGGAAAAAGGCGAAGAAGACGCCATGACTTACGAGCAGGCAATAAAATACGCCCTCGAGCTTGTCAAGGGCGGTGAAAGCAGATCCGACGCCGCCAAAAAAGCGGCAAAGGAAAGCGGATTTAAAAAGGGAGATATTTACAAAGAGCTTATCAAATAAAGCAGTCCGGGTGAGATTTTATATACTCGCCGCAAAGCTTTTTCAGAGTGCCGTCCTCAATGGACGGCGCTGCTTTTTTATCCCATTCTTCCATTTTTTCTTTGTCGTATGAAACCTGCTCGTTGTCTTCGTCCGTTGCGTCATATTCGTTAAGAAAAGCCTCTTTGACGTCATCGGGGAAAATAAGGCGAACCGCTTCGGCGGCGTAATGCGTCAAAGGCTTCGTGTTTGCCGAAAAGAACGCGCTCATGCCCTCCCCGGCGTCTTCAAAGAAGGTGAAGAGGGAATAAATATATTTGCGGCTGTCGTTAAACAAATTGAATTCCGAGAGCATATCCGGATTATCCGAAACCTTTTTTTGAAGATTCAAGCCTACGCCGTGAAAAAGCTCTTCGGGCTCCGACTCCGAAATAACGTCTTCGGTGAGAATGGCGTATTTATTGAGCAGCTCGTTATCCTTCTTCATCTTTTCCATAAGCTCATTTACTTTGCGGCTTCTTTCGGAGCCGGATTTAACGGCTTTGAAAAGCACGAACAAAGACAGAAGCAGCAAAGCGATGATTATTACCGCGTAAAGAGGATGCGACATATAATAGTTAAGCATACGAGCCCTCCGTTTTAGATATGTTTCTTATTGTTTCCATCACCTTGCCGACCGCAAGCGACATTTCGGAGCAAAGAGAATATTTTTCGCCGCCCTGAGAAGAAATGAATTCTTCAAATTCCCGGGCTTCATAGCCCATTATTTCATCCTTTTCAATATAGGGGCAAAGTTCGGTTTTTGAGCCGTCTTTCGCGATGAAATCAGCGTTTATCAGCTTCGAAACGGATTCGATTACTATCGTGCCTTCGTCACCGTAAATGAACGAGCCTGCGTGATCCTGCCCGGTTTTGGAGTAAGTTAAAGTAACGAGCTTATCGCCGTAATTGAGAGAAGCGTTTCCGCTGCCGTCAGCGCCCGTTCTCAAAAACACGGCGTCGGCTTTAATGCTCTTTGGCATGCCGAAAAGGTCAACGGCGGGGTAAACGCAGTAAACACCGAGGTCGTTAAGGCAGCCCGTAGCCAGAGCGGGGTTAAAAATATTGGGCGTTTCTCCCCTCTTGTAAGCCTCGTATTTTGACGAAAGCTGTGAAAAATCAAAGTGGGCGCTCGAAATGTTGCCGAGCATGGGCAGAGCGTTTCTGAGAACATCTCTTTGAGGCGAGTGCATATACATTATGGCCTCGGTATAAATGAGACCGAGCTCTTTCGCCTTATTTTGGCAAAGTATAATCTCTTCGGGCGACGCCGCGAGAGGCTTTTCGCAGATAACGTGCTTGCCCGCCGAGAGCATTTTGAGAGAATGCTCGCAGTGAAGGAGATTCGGGCTCGCGATATAAACCGCCTCAAAATCGCCCTTCGCGAACTCGTCGAGGTCCGTATAAACAAGAGGGATAGAATGCTTTTGGGCAAAGGCGCCGCCGCTCTCTTTCGTTCTCGAATAAACAGCCGCAATTTCCGCGCCGCACAGTTTTTTTGCGCCCTCTATGAAAGAAGACGATATCCAGCTTGTGCCGATAATTCCGTATTTCATACTTTATCCTTCACTCTGAAAGTTTTTTTGCCGGTGAAAATTTCATCCGTATCGGCGCATTTAAATTTTGCGTTTACGCCGCTCGGAACGCTTAAATCAAACTCGATAAAGCCGTCTTTTTTCTCATAAGAAACGGCAACGTCGCCTTTTGGAGCGCTGATTTTGCCCTTTGCGAAGTCGATCGACGAAACAATTCTCGGCGAAATGACGATTTCTTCATATCCCGCGCTTTTCTCCGATTGGCCGATGCCTAAAATCTTTGTAAACAGATATTTTGAAACCGCGCCGAACATCGGATGATTTCTCGATGACCTGCCGTTCCAGTTTTCCCAAAGGGTCGTTGCGCCGCCTCTCACCATTCGGGCAAAAGATGCGTCGCCGTCATTCGCGAGCAGAGAAACGGCAAGCTCGTCTTCCCCGGCAGAGAAAAGATAATCAATTAAAGCGGGCGTTGCGATTATGCCGGTGTCAAAGGTGCCGAGCTCTTTATATTTTTTGACGAGCTTATCTTTAACGTCGCTGTCGTCAAAACCGTTTGCGAGGGCTATTGAAGACGCTCCGTCAATGTCGCCGCAGTAGCTTCTCTGCTGAAAGCTGTAATAAGCAGCGTTTACCGCCGCTTTTATTCTGTCTCTGCGTTCGGGAAGGTCTTTTACCTCATCCTCTTTGCCGATTATGCCGGCTATCTCAATAACTCTGTCAATAAAGCCGACGTAAAGGCAGGAATTAACGAACGCTTCGGGCACCTGAATGGGTTTAGGCGGCAGCCAGTCGCCGAGGCACCAGCCGTCCGGCTCCTCTCTCGCAACGAGCCCGAAATCCGACCTTGACTCGAGATAGTCAAAATAGAAGAGCATTTTGGGGAAGAACTCCTCAAGAACACTTTTATCGCCGTATGCTTTATAATATCTGTAAGGCACTTCAACTATTGCGCCGCCCCAGCCGCAGGGCCCGCCGCCGCCGCCCATAAGGGGCGCGGTGTGCTGAACGTGGCCGCTGTTTTTCGCCTGGCAATCGGCAATGTCATTGAGCCATTTGCGGTAAAAATCACGGCAGTCGAGCATCAGCATTGCGCTCTCACAGCAAAGCTGACCGTCGCCCGTATAGCCGAGGCGCTCTCTGTGAGGGCAATCGGACGGCACGCCGGAATGCATATTGCAAAGCTGGGTGTGCACGAAAAGATTATATAAATCGTTGAGATTTTTATTGCTGCACTCAAATTCGGACGTAACAGGGCAATCGGAATGAATAACTTCAATTCTAACGGGCTTTGCGTCGCCCTTTATCTTTAAATATCTGAACGCCTGCCACGAAAACAGCGAGTGATATTCTCTCTCACTGCCGTCGGCAATAAACTCATCGATGTATCTGCCCTCGTCGCTGAAATGGACTCCGTAATCCTCGTCACCGCCGATTTCTTCGGCATAAGAAACGCTTATATGCTCGCCCTTGTTTTTGCAGGAAAGCACCGCTCTGCCCACGGTATTTACACCTATGTCGTAAAAATCAAAACCGTCGCGCGAGCCCATAAATTTAATATTGTCAATGGTTTCGATAACTTTATCGGGCGGAGCGATATTCGGCTCAAACTCCGTTTCGGGAGTATCTATCACCCTGCAGGGGAAGAACTCTTCCTCGGGCGGCACGGCGGTCAAATCCTGAAACTCGCCGTAATAAAGATTGGAGCGCTTGAAATAGCCTTCATTGCAAAGGACTGAGCCGTCCGAAACAACGTTTCCGCTCTCTTTCTCAAGGTTAAAGCAAAGCTTCGGCGCGCCGTAATCGACCTTGCCTTCGGCAAGCCTCATCGTTTGATGATAATAGCCCGTGCCGAGCATAACGGCCAAAGTGTTTTCGCCGTCTTTAAGATAATCGGCAACGTCGTAGCGCATAAAATAGGTTCTGTAAGAGAGCTCGTCAAAAATAGGATAGGAAAGCAGAGACAAATCTCTTTTTGAATAATTTGACGCGGCGGGAACGAGAAGATCGCCGCTCACTCTTCTGCCGTTTATTTTAAGCTCAAAAAAGCCGAGACCGCAGATCGTGATAACGGCTTTTTCGCCCTTGACGGCTGAGAATTTTTTTATAAATATCGGAGCAATATCTCCGCCGGGGCAATCGACCCAGAGGGCGGACCCGAAAGCTTCAGACTGATTCATTAAATTCATCCTCCAAAACGGAAAGCCTCGTTAAATCGGACTCCCAGCTCTCCATAAGTTCAGTTTGTTCGCGGTTTTTGCCGTCTATCTCTTCGGTGATCGCGATTATCTTTTCGTAATCGGAAGAAACGTCGGGATTTTTCAGGCTTTCGTTCAGTTCGTTAAGCTCGCGGTCAAGGCGGTCAATACTTTCCTGCTCACGTTTGATTTTGCCCTTGAGCCTGTTTATTTCGCTCTCACGCTCTTTGCGCAGTTTATAGGAATTAACCTTTACGGGCTTTGCTTCTTTAACCTTCTCCCGCTTTTCGAGAGCTTTTTCGCAATAGTCGTCATACGTTCCCTCAAAACGTTCCATTCCGTTTTCGCTCAAGGTATAAATTGAAGTGGATAACCTGTTGATAAGGTATCTGTCGTGAGAAACGGCGATTATCGTGCCTTCAAACTCGCACAAGGCGTTTTCGAGCGCTTCTCTTGAAACGATGTCAAGGTGGTTTGTAGGCTCGTCGAGAAGCAAAACGTTTGCGCCCGAGAGCATGAGCTTTAAAAGGCACAGCTTTGCCTTTTCGCCGCCGCTTAAAGAATCAACGTTTTTGAAAACGTCGTCGCCTTTAAAGAGGAATGAAGCGAGGCAGTTTCGCACCTCGGTTTCTTTCATAAGGCGGTGCTCGTCCCATATTTCGTCAAGCACGGTCTTTGATCCTTTAAGGCTTTCAAGATTCTGGTCGAAATAACCTATCTTTACGTTGGCGCCGAATTTATAAACGCCTTCGTCGGCTTTCAAATAGCCTTTGAGAATTTTAAGAAGAGTCGTTTTGCCGCAGCCGTTCGCGCCGATTATAAACGCTCTTTCGCCCTTGAAAACTTCAAAATCCGCGCCCGAAAACAGCGTTTTATCTCCGAAGCTTTTTTTGAGCCCTCTCGCAAACAAAACGTCGTTGCCGCTCTCGCACTCGGGGGTGAACTTAATTCTGATTTCGTCGGGGTCCGAATCGGGTTTAACGAGCTCGGCTTTCTTTTTTTCGAGCATTTTTCGCTTGCTCTCGGCGGTTATGAAATTCCTTTCTCTCGCGAAAGAACGCTGCTGCTCTATTATGCCTTCAATTCTTTTGATTTCTTCAAGCTGATTTTCGTAACGTTTTCTTTCGCTCTCAAGCCTTTCTTTTCTGAGCTTCTTATAAGCCGAATAATTGCCGGCGGCAAAATATCCCCTGCCGTTCGCGAGCTCCGCAGTTTTATTGCAGATTTTGTCAATAAAGTATCTGTCGTGCGAAATGATTATCGCGCTGCCCTTGTAAGAAAGCAGATAATTTTCGAGCCACTCGCAGGCGGAAATGTCAAGGTGGTTTGTGGGCTCGTCGAGCAAAATAAGGTCGGCGTTGCTCAGAAGCAGCTTGCACATGCTGAGCTTTGAGCGCTGACCTCCGCTTAAAAGATTGCAGCCGAGCGACAAATCCTCATCGGAAAAGCCGAGCCCCAAAAGAGCGGAGCGGGCTCTGCTGCGGTAGGTAAGCCCACCGTTATCGGTGAAAAATTCGTTAAGATAAGCCTGCCTGTCAATGAGCTCCGCTGAATTATCGGGCTTTTCTTCAAGCAGAGAAGCAATATTTTCAAGCTCTGCTTCCGTGTCGATTAGATTTTTGAAAACGGTGAGCGCTTCGTCATAAACCGTTCTTACCGAGCCGCTGCAGGCGTGCTGCTCAAGGTAGCCCAACCTAGTATTGCCGGAGATAAACACGCCGCCCGAAGCCGGCTGCAGCTCTCCGGTAATCATTTTGAATAAAGTTGTTTTGCCCGTGCCGTTAGCTCCTATAAGCGCAACCTTGTCGCCTTCGTTAACGTCAAACGTAACGTCTTTAAACAGGGTTTTGCCCGAAAACTCGGCAGAAAGTTTTTGAATGCCCGCAATTATCATTTATCAAATTCTCGTTTCAATTATATCAAGCTCTCCGCTTATCGTGTAGCTTCCGCTGCCGGCGGGAATAAACACGCTGTCGCCCTTTTTAAGCTCTGTTTCCGAGCCGCACGCGTTAAGCGCGCCGTTTCCGCTCATAACGAGCAGAGAAACGAAGCTGTCACCGGAAGCCGTGTCGTTAAATTCGCCCTGCGTTTTGAGATGCCAAACCTTAAACAGAGGGCAAGCGGCAAGAAGCTCTTTTTTATCGTCTTCGTTTTTGAAGGGCGAAAAATCGGGCTGAGAATATTCTGTGAGTTTTGTCACTTCGAGCGCGTCGGCAACGTGAAGCTCTCTGGGCTTTCCGTCTTTGCCCTTTCTGTTGTAATCAAAAATCCTGTAAGTTGTGTCGCTGCTTTCCTGCACCTCGGCTAAAAGCACCCCTTTGCAGATAGCGTGCAGAGTGCCCGCCTCGATAAAGAAGAAATCGCCGGGCTTTACGCTGACTCTTTTGACTTTATCGGTGAGAGTGCCGTTTTCAATGGCGGCTTTAAACTCATCGGGAGTTATCTCGTCTTTAAATCCCAAAAGCAGAGAGGCGCCCTCGGCGCAGTCGATTATATACCAGCACTCGGTTTTGCTTCTGCCTCTGCCGGTCTTTTTGCAATATTCGTCAGTAGGATGCACCTGAACGGAAAGGTCGTCCATGGCGTCGATAAACTTAATGAGAATGGGGAAATCGCCGAACCTCGAGCAGTTTTTGCCGCTCCAATCGGGCTCTTTTTTAAGTATATCCCTCAAGGTTTCGCCCTCATAAGCTCCGTTTGCGGCAACGCTCGGCCCGTTTTCAAGGCACGACAGCATCCAGCCCTCGGCGGCGTTTGATTTTTCGGTGACTACGTTATATTCTTCAATGAGCCTTCTGCCGCCCCAAATCGTTTCGGAAACGTAGGGAGAAAGCTTAACGGCGTATCTTTCCATCAGAAAACATCCTTTCGGCAATATATCTTGTTTATTATAACACAGCGCCCGCGATATCTTCAATACACATTTTTTTAAAATAAGCCCGATTTTATCGCCGCCGCACTTGACCCGAACAATCGGCGGCTATATAATAGAACTAAATCACGGAGTCGTTTGTGTAAAGCGCTCCGACAGGGAGGAAACAACAATGCCGTTTACAGAATTTAAAACCGATGACAGACTTTTAAACTACGACATTTTTCCGAAAGTGCTCGTAAAAAACAAGCCCGCCCGCATTCGCATAAGGTCGCTCGGCGCAAGGCCGATTTTTGAAAGCGGAAAAACTTATGACGCGCTCATCTGCGCTCTTGAAGGCGGAAAACCTTATGATTACCCCGCTTCCGGCGATTTTAAAGAGATAAAGCTCACCTGCGACGACGAGGGCGGCTTCACCGTTGAACACACCTTCACAAAAGAGCAGATGTATTTCATCCGTTTTCTTGACGACAACGGCAAAAAGAAAATCGACTTTCCCGTTTACTGCGTTGACGAAGACCTTGCCGGAAGATACCCTTTGAGGGGCGACCTTCACATGCACACCATCCGCTCCGACGGCAGCCAGACTCCCGAGGTGGTTTGCGCAAATTACAGAAAGCACGGCCTTGACTTTATGGTCGTTTCCGACCACAACAGATATTACCCCTCGCTCGAAGCGATTGATTTTTACAAAGACGTTCCCTGCGGGCTTACGATAGTGCCGGGCGAAGAGGTGCATATGCCCGACGTAAAGGGCGTTGAATGCGATTTTCACACCGTTAATTTCGGCGGTGAATACTCCATAAACGCTCTGACGGACGGCCCAGCCGTGAACGAAAAAGGAACGGACAAAAAATACCGCAGCTTAAACGGCGAATGCCCCGATTATATGCCGCTTGAAGAGTGGCAAAACAAGATGCTTGAGCTTGCCGAAAAAGAGAACGCGCCCGACGGAGTGGACAGAATTCCCGCAGCCGTTTTCAAATGGCTCTACGGCGAAATTCGCAAATCCGGCGGCCTTGCGATATTCCCTCACCCGACGTGGATAAGCGACGTTTATCACGTTCCGTTCGCTTTTTGGAACTACGTTGTTGAAAACAAATACTTTGACGCTTTTGAGGTGCTCGGCGGCGAAAACTACTATGAGCAAAACGGTTTCCAGGCTCTCAAATACTATGAAGACAGGGCGCTCGGCTACGATTACCCCGTTGTAGGCAGCACTGACAGCCACTCGTCAAATCCGTCAAACAGAAACGCTTTCATCTGCTCCACTCTCGTTTTCTCCGCAGAGAACGAAAGAAAAGCGCTTATAGAAGCAATAAAAGAGCGCTATTCCGTAGCCATCGACACCATTGATGAAAACTTCCGCCTTGTGGGTCACTTGAGGCTCGCGAAATATTCGACCTTCCTGCTCAAGGAATACTTCCCGCTTCACGACGAGCTTTGCAAGGAAGAAGGCAGGCTTATGAAGCAGGTCGCGACCGGCACGCCTGAAGAAAAAGAAGAAGCGCTTAAAGTTCTTTCGCTCATTGGCGACAGAGTGCAGAAGCACAGAGAAAAGTATTTTGACTTTTAAGAAGAGAATTTAAAACAGACAAAAAAACCCGACTGACGAAAAATCAGTCGGGATCTTTTATAACTAAACTTATGCAAAAATAGAGTCGGCAGCAGCTTTTGCGGCAGCGGAATCTTCACAGATACAGTAAACAACCGTGTTGCCGTATTCCGCTACAAGAGCCGAGTCAATCTTCGGCACCTGGTCGGGGCCGTAATCGGAATATCCGTCTCTGAGATATTCAATTCTCGAGTTTATCGCCGCTTTAACGCTCGCAAGGGTTTCGCTGTCGGCGCAGACTATAACGGCAAGCTCGTCGGCGGAAGCGCCCGAGCCGACATACCAGCAGATGTCGCTGACGCCCGAAGTGTCAACGTCATATTTCTCAAGAGTGATGAGAGGAAACTCCGATTTTTCAAGGTCTGCGTTAGCCTCAACCTGAGAGAGCAGCTGCTCCGCGCTCTCTTCGGCGGAGAGTGAAACGGCCTCGGCGGAGGCCGATGTATCGGCGGACGAGGACGGCGTTTCTTCTTTACCCCCGCAGGAGCAAAGTGTAAAAGTCAAAGCCGCGATTAAAAGCAGGCTGAATATTTTTTTCATATATAATCACCGTTAAAATCAAAGATACTTTGCAACGTAGGTGAGCCATTTCCTGGTGTATTCTTTGCCGAGATGGCAGCCGTCCGTTGACGCTTCGTCAGGCAGATAGCCCTTGCTGTTTTTGATTGAAGAGGCAGCGTCGATATAAGTTATTCCTTCGCTTTCGGCTATCTTTTTGATATGCTCATTAACGGCTTTAATGGAGTTAATGTTATAGCCGTATTCGTTTTCTGCGCTTTTTTTCTCTGAAATCGGGAGCACGGAAATAACGTAAATATTCGCTTTGGGCACTCTTTCTCTCACAGCGTTTATAACCTTGACATAGTCTTTTTCAAAGACGTTCATGTTGCTCCAGCCGCACTCATTGTCGCCGAACATAATGAACACGTTATCAAAGCTCTTGCCCTTGAGCTCGTCTATCACGGCAACGGAGCCGCCCTCACACTTTTCGGTGAATACGGTTTTAACGTTAAGGCCTACTTTGCCGTAAACGTTTTTCGCAAAGCCGTAATTCTGAACGGAAAGCACTCTGGAGTTGCCGAGAAAGGCGCTGTTTGAAAAATCAAGCTCGTTTGCTTTGGTAGTTTTTTCAGTTGTGGAAGCGGTAGTCCTCTCGCCCGAAAAAGTAACTTCAAACGGAATTGCGACAGGCTTTTGCTCATCGGAATTTATGCGAGAGAGGAAGCTGCCGATTTTATCGGTGGTGTTCTCGCTGCTTTCCTGAGCAGAAGATTCGGATTTCGATGAAGACGACGATTGGCGCGCTTTGGTGGTGCCGGCGGTGGTTGTCGCTCTGCGCGTGGTGGAAACGGTTGCAAGCTCGGTATCGGGCGAAGCGGTGGTGGAAAGCGCCGTTGAACCCGAAGTTTCTGCCGATGAGGTTTCACTTGCGGAAGAAGACGAGCTTTCGGAAACGGAAAGGGAAGTCTTCACGGAAGATTTATCGGCGGAAAGCGCAGAAGCGTCATTTTTATCCATAAGGCACGAAGATAAGAAAACTGCACCGATAATCACTATTATCAGCACTATCGTTGCCCTGACGCGGGATCTATTCAATTTCAATTTAACCATCCTCTATTTAAAGGCACAAGTGCCGGGAAACTATCGAAAAATCAGCGTTAACGCAGCCTGAAAAGCCAAAAGGCCGCCGCCATTTCTTCTTTTAATAACTTTACAACAAAAGTTTCTTTTTTGCAATGATAAAATCATTACAAAATAGTTACAAAATCAGCGTAAAAATTGGTAATTTTACTGCTTTGAGCCGAAAAATACCGCAAGCCTAACGGGCATGCGGTATTTTGCCGATTTATTCCGTCTTGTTTTCGGCAGGGAGCTGAGCCGAAGCGCTTCTTAAGCTGACGTAAGTTTTAAACATATCGCCGTCAAGCTCAATGCGGAACGCGCCGCCCTGGAGGGTGCAAAGGTCTTTCGCAATAGACAGCCCGAGTCCGCTCCCCTCGCCGCCTCTTGCCGAGTCGCCCCGATAAAATCTTTCCGTGAGCTTGGTTAAATCAAGGTTAAGAGGCTCGGACGAAACGTTTTTAAACACTATCGTGCCGTATTGCTCGTTGCCGGAAACTACCATGAACGCTCTCGTGTTTTTGAGCGAGTATTTTTTGATGTTGCCGATAAGGTTCTCAATAACTCTGCTCACAAGCGCGGGGTCTGCCGAAACGTAAACCGGCACTTCCGGTATGCTCGCCACGAGATCGAGCCCCGATTTTTGAAATTCCTCTTTGTATTCGCCCGCTATCTGGGCGGCAAATTCGCAAAGGTCAAGCGTTTGATAATTCACTTCAATCGCTCCGCTTGAAGCCTTTGACGCCTGCACGAGGTCGTCGATAAGCGTTTTGAGCTTCTGCGATTTTTCGTCTATAACGGCAAGATATTCGGGCGCGTTTTCGCTGTCGAGCCCTTCTTTTTTAAGCAAATCCACATAGGATATTACGGACGTGAGCGGAGTTTTAAGGTCGTGAGTAACGTTTGTTAAAAGCTCCGATTTCATAGACTGGTCTCTGAGCGCCTGATTTACAGCCTGCTGAACGCCGTCGCGAACGCCCGAAATATCGTCGGCAACGCTCTTCATATAAGGCGGCATTAAGTCTGTGTTTATGTTTACGTTAAGGTCGCCGCTCTTTATTTTGCTGATGCCCCGGGCGAGCTTGTTAAACGAAATCACGAGGAACAGAAGGTAAGCGCCGAGGCAGAGAGCCATAATAAAGCCGAACAAAATCATTATGCCGAAGCCGTTGCAGAGAACGAGCATGATAAGAGCAAGAATTTCAGCCGCAGCCAAAGCGATTGACGCGGTAATTATCAGCCTTTTGCCCTTGCCGTTTAAATAATCGTCGTTATATGCCTGCCTTGAGCTTTCGGAGATTTTGTGAAAGAGCGCTTTTATTTTGCGGCAGACTGATTTTAACGGCGTTAAAACCAAATGAATAAGCGTGTGCTTAAAGAAGGTGTGATTTCTTATATTCCTCACAACGCTTGCGATAAGTCCTGTGAGAATGAGCGCCGAAAGAGTAAAGAGAAGAGCGGTAATCACGTTTGAATTGCGCGCCGTAAATAAAGCTAAATAGACAGGAAAATCATTGTATAAAAACAGCTCCGCGGTATTCCGCTCGTAATAGCTTATGCCGTAAACGAGGCCGCCGAATCCTATTATTAAAGCGACGCTCAAAGCTAAGTTGATTGCAAAAGGAGTTTTATCGGAAAACAGAATTTTCACTTCGCCGTTTTTCTCTTTGCCCGCGAAAATCACGAGAACGGCGCATGATAAAACGGCAATAACCGAGAAGATTATAAGAAGGGTAAATATCGTATTCGGCGAGTCAAACTTCATAATATCGGCAAAATCGGAAAATGCGTATCTGCCCACTGCCATAACGTCGTCGGTTTTGGTTAAATCATAAACGAAATAAGCCTTCTCAACCTGCTCATACTTATTTAAAAGCGCCGGGCGTGTGCTGCTGCCGTTTTTTGCTTTATATTCCTCTCCGTTTACGTAAAAAGTATTATTTATGACAGACTCTTTATATCCTTCGCCGAGCTTTTTCGCAATTTGCTCATCACTGTCGCCGGGCAAAACTTTGCAATCGGAAAACACCTTGCCGGTAGTGTTATAGAAAACGGCGTAATGAAAACCGGACGCGAACTCACTTATTCTGTCAATTTCATAGCTGTTTTCAAACGGAGTATAATCGGCAACGTAATTTCTTTCGACAGCGGCAATCAGCCCGCTTAACGGAGCTTCACCGTAATTAAGGCCGCCGGTCGCATTGTAAACCTCGCAAAGTGCTTTCGAGACGGCGTAAACGTCGGAACCTTCGGAATAGAAATACGGAGCTTCCGTGGAGGGAACCGCCGCAGAGGTAACCGCCGTTGTCTCGGCATCGGTTTCAATTTCAGCCGATGCAGGCTCCGGACCGTTTTCGGCAGGCAAAGTTGCCGTTTCCGCTTTAGTCACGTCTTCTCTGACTCGCGTATATTCTTCATAATCCTCTTCCGGATAATTTGCAAATTCGTAGTCGTAAAACTCGTCTTCGTCAATCCGGTCGCCGTTATAGGTGAAATAATAAGTTACGCCGTTTTGGGCAACGTAAGAATATCTGAAAAAGTTTTCGGGCGTAACGTAAACCTCAACGCCGGATTTTTCAAGAAAATCGAACGCCTCGGTCAGAGAATTTACCGTTTCGTTTTTATTCTTTTCTCCCTTTACGGCATAGGAAGTTTTTAAATAGTCTTCTTCGTTTTCACAGCTCGCTTGTTCGCCTGCATCGAGTATCGACATTTCGAGCAAATTCATGCTTCTTCTGAAAGGCTCAGTATCTGTCTGCGCCCGATTTTTATAATTGCGATAATAATATTCGCTTTTTACAGCCGCGCAAACGTTGATTCCCACCGTAAAGAGAGACAGCGCAGCGAGAATGAAAGCAATAAAACGTATGAGCTTATAGTTTATCGATTTTGTAGCCAATGCCCCACACCACCTGTAAATATTTGGGTTCTTTAGGATTTATCTCTATTTTTTCTCTTATTCTTCTTATATGCACGGTGACGGTTTTTTCGTCGGAATACATCGCAGGCTCGCGCCAAACCTTCTCATAAATCTGAGAAGCGGAGAGCACTCTGCCGAGGTTTTCCATGAGCGTTTGCAAAATGCCGAGCTCCGTTGCCGTGAGCTTTACGCTCTCGCCGTCAACGGTTACGGTTTTGGCGACGGTGTCGAGCGAAAGGCCGCCCGTTGTTATAACACCTTCTTTGTGCTCGAGCGAACCCAGAGAGGTGTATCGGCGAATCTGCGACTTAACTCTTGCCAGCAATTCAAGCGGATTAAAGGGCTTCGTAACGTAATCGTCCCCGCCGAATGACAGCCCTGCTATCTTTTCGGTATCCTCGCTTTTCGCTGAGAGAAAAATTATCGGGAACCTGTATTTTTCGCGAATTTTGAGCGTTGCGGATATTCCGTCCATAACGGGCATCATTATATCCATAATGCAGCAGTGGATTTCGTTACCGTCCGCAATCTCAACCGCCTGCCGACCGTTTTCGGCTTTGAGCACGTTGTAGCCCTCGTGCTTTAAATAAATCTCTATTGAGTTAAGTATCGCTTTGTCGTCGTCGCAAATAAGAACGTTGTACATAGAGATCCTCCTTCTGACCGATTCTACTATATCAAAACATTTCAAAGATAAAAGGCGCAAAATTATTACAATTTTCTTAAGGAAAAAGGGACCGTAATCACGATCCCCCATAAAATAAAATCAGCCTTCTTTAAGAATACCCCTTTTGACGGAAGAATCGACTATTCCGCAAACGAGCTGCCAAAGCTCGGGCGACTCTTCTTTAACTATCTCGTTCCTTTTGAGCACCTGTGAAGAAACGACGTTTCCTTCCTTCCAGGTGTGCCCGTCGGTAAAGTAATTGTGAATGAGCGGTTGCACTCTGTCGCAAACGTTTGCAAACTTTGCCTCGGGAGTTTGCTTTGCTTCAAACTCTTCCCACAGCGCTCTTATTTCTTCGCCCTGCTCGCCCTCGAGCATGCCGAAAAGCCTGTCGGCGGCTTCCTTCTCACGATTGGCTTTAGTTTCATAGCCCTTTTCGTCATAAGCGAAGGTGTCGCCTGCGTAAACCTCAACCAAATCGTGAACGAGAGCGATTTTTATGACCTTATTAACGTCAATATCCTCTTTGCAATATTCGCTCAGAATAAGGGCGTACATCGCAAAATGCCAGGAATGCTCGGCGTCGTTTTCACGCCTGTTTGAGCCGTCGGTGATAACCGTTCTTCTCAAAACGGTTTTCATTTTATCAATTTCAACGAGAAAAAGAAGCTGCTTTCTGAGCCTGTCGTTATCGAGAAATTCAAAATCCATTTTTACCCCTTGAGCTTGGCTCTCACTTTGCGCAGGGACTTTCTTGCCTCTGTCGCCTTTTCAACAAACGCATAGCCTGCTTTATTCATTATCAAATCCGCTTCGCCCATAAACTCGGTGTATTCGGGGCAAAAGCCCTGCTTGAATTTAAAAATGCCGTGAAGAGGATTGTTTTCATCCGGATAGCCGCCTCTGAAATCATACCAGCTGCAGCCCTCTTCAATCGCCCACTGAATCATTGACCACTGCACGAGATAGGTCGGCATAAGGTTTCTGTGAGAATTGGAAGACGCTCCGTAAACGTACCATACCTTGTCGCCGACGTGAACGTCGAGCGCTCCGGCTAAAAGCTCGTCTTCGTAATAGGCAAAATAAATTCTCGCGTCTTCGCCGAAAGCGTCCATGATCCTCTCAAAATAAGAGGTGTCTCTGGTGGCGAAATTATCTCTCTCGCCGGTAATGAGCATAAGCTTATGAAAATCTTCGCAAGCCTCTTTGCCTTTAACTTCTATTCTTATGCCTTTTCTCTGAGCAAGGCGGGTGTTATAGCGGGTTTTTGAATGGAAACCCGCCATGACCTCTTCTTCGGTTTTGCCCTCGATATTGAGGCGGAAGATATATCTTGCCTGCACGGTGTCAAAGCCCGCGCCGTGCTCCTTAAATGAAAAGCCGATTGACTTTAAAAGCTCTATGTATTCTTTGTTGGAATAGGGCGTGTCGGTGTCTATTTTGAAGGTATAGGCCTTGTTCTTTTTGCCGTATTCCGCGGCGGCGAGCAAAAGCTCCTTAACGGTTTCTTTATCGTCAAGGTCGCATACGGGCCCTCTCGGGGCGTACATCATCTTAAACGGAGTCATCGGTATCTGACGAATGAGCACGGCGCAAACGCCCTTGATTTCGCCCGAATCGTCTCTGAGAATAAATCCCGTCCAGTCCCATTCTTTTTTGACCTTGCCCCACGCCGAGGTCTGCATCATGTGCCCCTTGGGGTGAGAATAAACAAACTTGTCAAACTCGGCGGCTTCGTTGATTTTAACTGTTTCCATCTTCGTATATCTCCTTAGCTCTCTTTATGAGCACATCTTTTTTATTTTCGAGCCCGTCGGATATGACCTCGTCAAACAGCCTTGAGAGGATCTTGCCGAGAGCCGGCCCGCTCTCAATGCCCTCCGATATAAGCTCGGAGCCGTTCACCTCAAGGTCGGTTATTTTAAAGCATTTTACGCCTGCGAGAGCTTCTTCAAAATTTTTAACTCCCTCCCCCGCTTCTTTGAGAGTTTGGTCGATAAAAGCGGGATTTTGAGCTTTTAAATCCGCTTCTCTGAGAGCGAATATATCTCTCATCGTTTCTTCGCCGAGAGAGCCTATATATTTTCTCAGGGATTTTTTGCTCATCTTTTCGGGCATCATCGAATGATGCTCAACCAGAGTGAGCGTTTTGTTTTTAACGGCGTTTGAAACCTTCATGCGGTTAAGAACGGCGCGGGCAATTTCGGCGCCCGCCTGCTCGTGGCCGCAAAAATGGTCAACTCCGTTTTCGTCCGTCGTTTTGCAGGAAGGCTTGCCTATGTCGTGCAGCAAAGCGGCGAGCCTTATCCCGGGGTCGGGCGGGCAGTTTTCAACCGATACGCAGGTGTGACGCCAAACGTCATAAATATGCCTTTCGTGATTTTGCTCACAGCCCTTTTCGGCTTTAAGCTCAGGTATGATTTGAAATATCACGTCGGAATATTCATTTAGAAAAGCGGCGCTCGCATTGGGCAGAGTTTTAAAAAGCTCCGCCGTAATTCGCTCATAGCTGATGTTTGAAAGCAGAGAAACGTTTTTGTGAATGCTTTCGGAAAGAGCGGGGTCGATTTCAAAGCCCAGAGTTCTCGAAAATCTCAAGGCTCTGAGAATTCTCAAAGCGTCCTCTCCGAATCTTTCGTCGGGCTCGCCGACGCATCTTAAAAGCTTGCTCTCTATATCTTTCATGCCGCCGAACGGGTCTTTAAAGCCGCAGAGGGGCGAATAAGCTATCGCATTGCAGGTAAAATCCCGCCTTGACAGGTCGTCGGTAAGGCTTGAGGTGAATTTAACAAAATCCGGCCTTCGGTTATCGGAATATTCGCCGTCCACGCGAAAAGTTGTGATTTCAACGTGGAAGGAGTCAATAATTACCGTTACGGTGCCGTGCTTTATGCCCGTTTCTATCACCTTGTAATCGGAAAACGCTTCTTTCGTTTGCTCCGGCAAAGCGGAGGTGGTAACGTCCCAGTCGGCGGCGGTTATGCTCATAAGGCAGTTTCTGACCGCTCCCCCGACAACGTAGGCTTCATAGCCGTTTGCCGAGAGAATTTGAAGCGCCGTATTGACTTGAGAAGGAATTTCAATTATCATAATCAAAAAGGATGTGACAAAATGAACGTTCAGATATTCGGCACAAACAAATGCTTTGACACCAAAAAGGCGCAAAGATATTTTAAAGAAAGAAACATCAAATTTCAGTTTATAGACCTCACTCAGAAGTCGCTGAGCAAGGGAGAGCTCGCGAGCGTTAGAGCGAGCCTCGGCTGCCCTCTCGAAGAGCTTATAAACGAGAAATCAAAGATGTATGAAAAAAGCTACGTTAAATATCTCGCGGGCGAAGAAGCCAAAATCGAGAAGCTGCTCGAATACGGCGAGCTTTTTAAAACGCCGATAGTGCGAAACGGCAAACAGGCGACGATAGGCTACTGCCCCGAAATCTGGAAAACCTGGGAATGATCAATAGCACTCAAACTTGCTTATGGTCGCGAAGCATCTTGCCTGCTCGATAACGAGCTTAAAATATCTCACCCTTATCTCTTTAAATCTGCAAATTCTCTTGTAGCCTATGACGGTGCCCTTTTCGAGCTTTTTCCATTTGCCGTCAACCATTGCGTAAAGGGCGTATTTCTCTATCTGCTGGCCCGTGGCGATATGCTCGCCGAGCACCACTTTATCAATATCGTATTCGTCGCCGATGTCGAGCACAAGCTCGCTGCCTTCGGGGTCATCGCCGCTGTGCCAATAGCTGTCGGGGTCGTCATTGAGAATATGTTGACCCGTATGCTCTTCGTCAAGGTGACGGTTATCGGTCATAACGGAATCCTCGGCGAGGTTTTCGTTAAAATCAATTTCGAGCTGAGCGCCCATGCTGAGCAGAGCGTCAATATCCCTCTCGTGCATCTTGCCGCTCGGCATAGGTGAAATGTTGAGCAGCAGGTTTGCGTTTGCGCCGACGGAATCGTAATATATATTCATAAGCTTCTGAAGCGTTTTGACGGTGTATTCGTCGCTCGGGTGATAAAACCAGCCCTTGCGAAGAGAAACGTCCACCTCAGCCGGATACCAGATGAGCTTATTGCAGTCTTTTATAACACTCCTGCTGCCGAGATCGAGGGCGGTGGGATTTATTTTTTTGGGCGGCTTCGTAAGGCTCGGGTCATTTGCAGCCTGCTCGGCGTAATGAACGCAGTGATAATAAGGCACAACGCTCCATTCGCTGCTTCTGCCCACTCCCATTTCGTTGCCGCACCAGCGAACGTCGGGGCCCGAAATGCTGATAACTGCGCCCGGCTGAAGCTCTCTTACAACGTCATAATAGCTCTGCCAATCATAAGCCTGCTTTTTGCCGCCGGCTCCGACTCCGCACGCGCCGTCAAACCAAACGCAGAAAAGCTCGCCGTAATTTGAACAAAGCTCTTTGAGCTGATTTATAAAAAATTCATCGTATTTTTTGCCCTCGCCGTAGGAATCCTCGTGCCTGTCCCACGGAGAAACGTATATGCCGAATTTAAGCCCGAATTCTCTGCACGCCGCGGCGCATTCGGCAACGACGTCGCCCTTGCCGTCTCTCCATTTTGAAGATTTCACGCTGTGGTCGGTGTATTCGGTTTGCCAAAGGCAAAAGCCGTCGTGATGCTTTGCGGTGAGAATCATGCCCTTCATGCCCGCAAGCTTGCAGAGCTTCGCCCACTGGCGGCAGTCAAGCTCGTCGGGAGAAAAAAGGTCAACGTCTTCATTGCCGCTGCCCCACTCGCTGTCGGTAAAGGTGTTCATACCGAAATGGACGAAAGCGTAAAACTCGGTTTCCTGCCACTTTATCTGCCTTTCGCTCGGCACGATACCGGCGGCGTATTTAACGTAATCCGGCGTTTTGCTCATAAAAATTACCTCCGAATTTCTTCGGTAAAAATAGTTACTTTTTTATATTAACACTTTTAATAAAATATTTCAATATTATTGAGAATAACGGCGCAAAAAGGTTGAATAACCGCAAGAATATATGATATACTCTGCTCGTAGAATAAGCTGTGTTAAGATTATTCCGGAGGGTTACGATGAAAAAATTACGCATAATACTGATTTCTCTGCTTTTGGCGCTTGCAATCGCCGCCGGTGTGGTGCTTCACGGCGGAAACGTGACTGATATAAACGACGGCGGCAATGAAACGATTTCGCAAACCGATGAGAAGATAACGCAGGACGAAACCGAACCGCCGCCAAGCTCTCAAAGTGAAACGAAATCAGCCGAGGCTTCATCCGCCGAAAAAACGGAGCCTGCGGCGATAGACGAAAACGGCAAGTATTACAGCAAAGACGAGGTTGCGCTTTACATTCACACTTACGGCCGCCTGCCCTCAAACTACATAACCAAAAAAGAGGCGCAAAAGCTCGGCTGGCAAAACGGAAGCGTTGATCCGTACTTCCCCGGCGGCGCAATAGGAGGCAGCCGTTTCGGCAACTACGAGGGGCAGCTGCCCGAAGGAAAAACCTATTATGAATGCGACATTGACACTCTCGGCAAATCATCGCGCGGAGCGAAAAGAATAGTTTATTCAGATGACGGCTCGATTTATTATACGGGCGACCATTACGAAACGTTCACTCAATTATACTGATAAAAACAATGCAGGGTGCGGAATTAAAAATTCCCGCCTTGCATTTAATTTTTTAAAATATTTCGGTTTTGAAACAAAAAAGATTGATTATCAAATCTCATTATGCTATACTGATTTTGCCACATAACTGAACAGGAGTCTTACTGCATTGTAAGTTTGTGTTTTTATCCAGGTAAAAACGCAAGCTCATTTTGATATACTTACAGTGTATGTAGACTCAAAAGTTGTGTGGCAGCAATCAGAGCTATGCGTTTTTCGTGCGTAGCCCTTGGCTGCGCACTTTTTATTTTGGAGGAAAAACACATGAAAAAAGTCGTTATCGGCATGGTCGCCGTACTCTCTGTTTTGATTATCGGCGCTGTTGCGCTGTCAAACGACGACCCTGCTGAAAGCCAAATTGAATCTGAAACGGCAGAAATTGAAAGAGCGATGCCCGAATTTGACGAATCGGAAGAAGAAACTTCAGCCGAAGACAAATACGTAACAACCGAGTCTTCCGCTGTTACAACGGAAACCACTACCGAAAAAGCCACAACCACTACGACTAAACCTACAACTACTACGACTAAACCTGCAACTACCACTACAAGACCGACTTCAGCGACGACAAGAACAACGACCGCTCCCGTTCGCAACAATTCAGGTTACGCTCAAAGCGGGCAGAATTTGGGCATGACAGTTTATATCACAGAAACCGGAAAGCGTTACCATTACGATCCAAATTGCGGAAACGGAACATATTATCCCGCCACTCTTGATGAAGCTCTCAGCTTGGGGCTTACACCCTGCAACAAATGTGTTAAATGAGATAAAAAATCCCGCTCGAACAGGGCTTTGTGCCTTAATTCGGGCGGGAATTTTTTATTGATTATTTGCTTTCGTGTCGCAATAGATGCATCTGTAAATTCTGTTTTTGCTGTCGGTCAGTCTGAATATGTGCGGCAGCTCCTGCTCGGTGGAGGTTATGCACCTCGGGTTTTTGCAGAATAAAACGTTTTTAAGCTCCGTCGGCACGGTAATGTCTCTCTTTTCAACGAGCTTGCCTTCGCGAATAACGTTTACCGTGGCGTTCGGGTCAACGTAGCCTATAACGTCCATATCAATGTCGATGTCGCCGTCGATTTTGATAATATCCTTTTTGCCCATTCGCCTGCTTGAGGCGTTCATTATCATGGCGACGGGGCATTCGAGCTTGCCCAGACCGAGCAGATTGTAAAGAGCCATGCCCTTCCCCGCCTCTATATGGTCGATAACGTAGCCGGTGTAAATGCTGTCTATATTCATACGCTTACCCCCAACATATCCATTATGAGCGCCATTCTTATGAATTTGCCGTAGCGCGCCTGCTTGAAGTAGCAGGCTCTCGGGTCGCTGTCAACGGCAGTAGAAATTTCATTAACTCTCGGCAGAGGATGCATAACGCGAAGGTCAGCCTTCGCTTTTTTCATCTTTTCCTCGGTGAGAATGTAGCTGTCTTTGAGCCTTAAATAATCCTCTTCGTTAAAAAATCTTTCTCGCTGAACTCTCGTCATGTAGAGAATGTCGAGGTCGCCGATAACGTCGTCAAGAGAGGTGCTTTGAGTGTAGGGAATGCCTTTTTCTTTGATGTAGTCGTTCTTTACGAAGCTGGGGAGCTTGAGCTCTACGGGAGAGACGAGCACAAATTCAACGCCCGAATATCTTGACATGGCGGCTATGAGGGAATGAACCGTTCTGCCGAATTTAAGGTCGCCGCAAACGCCTATTTTAAGATTGTCGAGCCTGCCCATTTCGTGGCTTATGGTCAGCAGGTCGGTAAGAGTCTGCGTGGGGTGGAAATGACCGCCGTCGCCCGCGTTGATAATGGGCACGGTTGACCTTGTGAGCGCAACGTGGGGAGCGCCCTCTTTGGGGTGGCGCATCGCGATAATATCGGCGTATCCGCTCACAACCGCTATGGTGTCGGCAACGCTCTCGCCCTTCGCAGCGGAGCTTGAGCTCGCCTCCGAAAAGCCGAGCACCTGACCGCCGAGCGACAGCATGGCGGATTCAAAGCTGAGCCTCGTTCTTGTGGAGGGCTCAAAGAAAAGTGTGGCAAGTATCTTATGCCTGCAAGCCTCGCTGTATTTATCGGGGTCCGCTATGATATCGTCCGCAAGGCGGATGAGCTCGTCAATCTCTTCAACAGATAAATCGAGAATGTTTATCAGATTTTTCATGCCCTGCCTCCGATCCAGCTTTCGTCAGATGGATTGTTTCTGAAAGCGATGAGCCTCGCTATGTCTTCGGGCTGAATATAGTTTTCTTCGGCGGCAACCTCGGCAATAACGTCAAAATTCGTGAGCGAAATATTTTTAACTTTCGCTTCCTCAAGGCGGTCAAGCCCTTTCTTCATGCCGTAGGTAAAAATCGAAACGATGCCGAGCACCTCGGCGCCGTATTCGCGCAGAGTATTGACAACCTCTATAACGCTGCCGCCCGTTGAGATGAGGTCTTCAACAACGACGACCTTCTGCCCTTTTTCGAGCCTGCCTTCAATTTGATTTTGCCTGCCGTGGTCTTTTGCGCCCGAGCGCACGTAACCCATGGGCATGCCGAGAATGTGGCCCGCAATGGCGGCGTGGGCGATACCTGCGGTCGAAGTGCCCATAAGCACCTCGCAATCGGGGTAATTCTCTTTAACGGTCTGAGCAATGGCGTTTTCAACGTCGTTCCTCACCTCAACGTCGGTGAGGGTGAGCCTGTTGTCGCAATAAACGGGGCTTTTAATGCCGCTCGCCCACGTAAAGGGCTCGTCGGGGCTGAAAAACACCGCTTTGATTTTGAGCAAATCCTTTGCTATAAGCTTCTGAGTGTCCAATTTAAATTTCTCCTTTCCTTTCAGTCAACAAATTCTCTTACGCATCTTTCGTATGCCGCAACGGGGTCGGGAGCCGCCGTGATGGGTCTGCCGACCACGATATAATCGGAACCCTCCTCTTTTGCCTGAGCAGGGGTCATAACACGCTTCTGGTCGCCGATTTCGCCGTCTGCAAATCTTACGCCGGGCGTAACGGTCAAAAATTCTTTGCCGCAGGTTTCATGCACTTTCTTTGCTTCAAGCGGCGAGCATACAACGCCGTCAAGCCCCGAATTTTTGGCGTTGAGCGCATAGTGCATAACCACCTTATCCATTGGCTCGTCTATGAGCAGGTCGTTTTTGAGCGACTCGGAGTCGGTTGAGGTGAGCTGAGTCACCGCTATGAGCAGGGGCCTCGTGCCGTCTTCACGGGTCAAACCTTCGAGCGCCGCTTTCATCATATTGCAGGTGCCCGCGGCGTGAAGATTGCAAATATCAACGTCGAGAGATGAGAGCACCGCCATAGATTTTTTAACGGTGTTGGGAATATCGTGGAGCTTGAGGTCAAGAAAAATTTTATGGCCGCGGCTCTTAATCTGACGGACTATTTCGGGCCCTTCGGCATAAAAAAGCTCCATGCCGATTTTAACAAACGGCTTATTGCCTTCAAATTTATCGAGAAATTCAAGCGTCTGCTCCGCGGACGGAAAATCACACGCTATAATTACGTCTTTACCCATTGCGCGCTCCTCCTATTATGTCTTCAAGATTATCTATGCCGTATTTTTTCATAGCCTCCGGCAAAGCTTCGATTATGTTTTTGCAGGCGTAGGGGTCAACGAGATTTGCCGCGCCCACCTCTACCGCGCTCGCTCCTGCAAGCATCATTTCGATAACGTCCTCGGCGCTCGAAACGCCGCCCATGCCGATTACCGGCACATTAACGGCGGAAGACACCTGATAGACCATTCTCAGAGCCACCGGGAAAACGGCGGGGCCCGAAAAACCGCCCATGACGATTGCGATAACGGGCTTTTTGGTCTTCAGGTCTATTCTCATGCCGAGCAGGGTGTTTATGAGGCTTATGCCGTCCGCTCCCGCTTCTTCGCACGCCTTCGCTATGGAAACAATGTCGGTAACGTTCGGCGAAAGCTTGATTATAACGGGCTTTGTCGTTATCTGCTTTACGGCTTTCGTTACCTCTGCGGCGGATTCGGGTGAAGTGCCGAAGCTCATTCCTCCGCCGTGAACGTTGGGGCAGCTCACGTTTACCTCAAGCCAGCCGACCTGAGGGCATTTATCGAGCTTTTCGCAGGTGTAGGCGTAATCCTCGACCGAAAAGCCGCTGACGTTTGCCATCACCTTTTTTGAAAAGACTTTTTGAAGCTTCGGCAGCTCTTCGCTTATAACCTTATCAACGCCCGGATTTTGAAGCCCAACGGAATTTATCATACCCGCCGTGCATTCGGCTATGCGGGGCGTGGGGTTGCCGAAACGGGGCTCTCTCGTCGTGCCTTTAAAAGAGAACGTGCCGAGAATATTTATGTCATAAAGCTCGGCAAATTCATAGCCGAAACCGAAGGTGCCGGACGCAGGTATAACGGGATTGTCAAGCTCAAGAGAGCATAAATTCACTTTCATTCCTGCCATAAAATTTCCTCCTTTCGGAGCACGGGGCCGTCTTTGCATATTCGCTTATAGCCCGTGACGGTTTTGCATGAGCAGCCCATGCAGGCGCCGAAGCCGCAGCCCATTCTCTCTTCAAAGCTGAACTGCCCCGAGGTTTTTGAGGCGGCGTAAACGGCTTTGAGCATCGGCTCGGGGCCGCAGGTGTAAAAATAAGAACAGCCGCAGTCCATGGCGGCGGTGACGAAGCCTTTAACTCCCTTCGTGCCGTCGGCGGTGGTGACCGTTACCGAAGCGCCGAGCGCTTTGAATTCTTCTTCATAAAAAACTTCGGAAGCGGTGTTAAAACCGAGTATCACTTTAACGCTTTTGCCCTCCGATATAAGCCGCTTCGCGAGCAGGTAAAGCGGAGGAACTCCGACGCCCCCTCCGATAAGCAGAGCGCTCGAGCCCGACAAAGCAAGGTCGTATCCGTTGCCGAGGCCCGTCAGAACGTCGAATTTGTCGCCCGTTTTCGCAGCGGCGAGATATTCCGTGCCTTTTCCCACGGTTTTGTAAACTATCGTCAGCTTTCCTTCTTCACAGTCGCAAACGGAAATTGGCCTGCGCAGATAAAAGCCGTCAAGGCGGATATTTACAAACTGACCGGGGGCGGTTATCGCGGACGTGTCGCCTGCAAGCGTCATTTCATAAACGCTGTCGGTCAGCCGCTTATTTTTTAATACTTCAAATAAACCTTGTTTCATTTTTTGCCTTTCTCAGCCCTTATAAGCCGTTTCGCCGTTTAAGACGGTCGCGTGGCATTTGCCGTAAAGCTTTTTGCCCTCAAACGGAGTGGCTCTGCCCTTTGAAAGAAATTCGCCGGGGTCAACCGTATATTCTTCGTTTAAATTCCAAACGGTAAATCCCTTTTCGGGCTTTAAGCCGAAACGCTTGCGGGGATTTACGCAAATCAAATCAATCAGTCTATCGAGCGAAATAACGCCCGTTTTGACAAGCCCCGTATAGAGCGAGGGGAACGCCGTTTCAAGCCCCACAACGCCGAAAGCGCTGTCGGCAAGGCCCTTGGATTTTTCTTTTGCCGAATGCGGAGCGTGGTCGGTAGCAACTATTTCAATAGTGCCGTCGCAAACGCCCTCAATAAGAGCGAGCCTGTCGCTCTCGGCTCTGAGGGGCGGATTCATTTTGAACCTGCCGTCTTCCGAAATATCGTTTTCGTCAAGCAGCAGATAATGCGGAGCCGTTTCGCAAGAAACGTTTAAGCCCGCTTTTTTTGCCTGCCTTACGAGCTCAACGCTTTCTTTGCACGAAACGTGGCAAACGTGATAGGCGCAGCCCGTCTGAGCAACGAGGTCAAGGTCTCTCTCGACCTGCTTCCATTCGCTCTCGGAAGAGATGCCCTTGTGGCCGTGAGAGCGGCAATAAGCTCCGTCGTGAATATATCCGCCGAAAAGCAGGCTGTTATCCTCGCAGTGGGCGGCGATAATCTTGCCTAAAGACTTCGCCTTGAGCATGGCCTCATTCATTATTTCTGCGCTTTGCACTCCCCTGCCGTCATCCGAAAAAGCGGCAACCTTGCCCGCCATTGACTCCATATCGGAGAGCTTCTCGCCCTTTTCGCCGACGGTAACGGCGCCGTAGGGGTAAATATTTATTACCGAGTCGATGTTTATAATTGAAAGCTGAAGAGAAAGATTTGAGCGGCAATCGGGCACGGGGTTTAAATTGGGCATTGTGCAAACCGCGGTGTATCCGCCGTGAGCGGCGGCAAGAGAACCGGTGCGGATGGTCTCTTTATAATAAAACCCCGGCTCTCTGAAATGAACATGAACGTCACAAAAGCCGGGAAAAACGGTATATTCTTCGGAATTGTAGGCAAAAAATGAGGGGTCGATAGCAAGGCATTTTGAAAATGCCTGAGTCGCGATCCCCGAAAATTCGTTTTTATGAACATTTGCCCGAATTGCAGTCATAAATTCAGCCCCCGAAAAAAATTGCCTTGTCGATATCGGCAAAGCAACACACAAAAGCACCGGCGCTGAAAATCACGACCGGATAATATTAAAATGTGCAAATCTTGCCGATCTCTCTGTATCGCCTTAAAGATTTTCTTCTTGATTATTCTATCATTTACACGCCGTGTTTGTCAACCGAATTTTTAAGATAAAATCAATAATTTTGCAAAGCAAAACGGAGCGCGGAATTTTCCGCGCCCCGATGCCGATTTGATAATATTTAAGACAATCAGTCTTCTTTGGCAACCGCTCTGTGAATTGCCTTGCCCACTTCAAACACGGGCACGGTTGAAAGCGAAAGCAAAGCGGAAATTACAAGCTCTTTGGTCTGGAAAAGCGCTTTGCCCGTTACGGGGTCGCTCATGTCGAAAACGTCTCTGAGACCGGGCACGTAAATTGCCGCAAGGGTAAGAGCCGTTGTGAGGAAGAAAGCGCCTACCAGCCACCAGTTGACGTTCTTTAACATATGCTTTGAGAAAAGAGAGCCTACTCTCGAGCGCATATTGATAGCGCACATCATCTCTGCAAAGTTGACCGTGAGGAACGCCATAGCCATGGCGTTTGCGCATTCGATTCCCTTAAGCATACCGCTGAGGCTGCCGTTTTCAAGGAAAAATCCTATGAGATACGCACCGATTTCGATAATGGCAAGATATACGCCCTGCCACACCATATCCGCGCCCGCTCCGTGTGAGAATATGCCGTCGGAGCTGCTTCTCGGCTTTCTCTCCATAAGGTCGCCTTCGGCTTTTTCCATGCCGAGAGCAAGGCCGGGAGCAGAGTCGGTAACCATGTTTATCCAAAGCAGATGAACGGGGCCGAGAATGTTGAAGTTAAGAAGCGACGCGACAAACATAATGATAACTTCCGAAAGGTTTGTCGAAAGCTGGAACTGAAGCACCTTGCACACGTTATCGTAAATCTTTCTGCCTTCTTCAACGGCGTTTACGATAGTGGCGAAGTTATCGTCGGCAAGCACCATGTCGGAAACGCCCTTTGTAACGTCCGTGCCGGTGATGCCCATGCCGATGCCTATATCGGCGGCTTTGATTGAAGGAGCGTCGTTAACGCCGTCGCCCGTCATGGCGGTGACCATGCCTCTCGCCTTCCAGGCTCTCACTATTCTCGACTTATGCTCGGGCTGAACTCTCGCGTAAACGGAATATTTGGGCACTATGTCGATAAGCTCTTCGTCGGTGTATTTATCAAGCTCCGCGCCTACAACGGCTTCGGCGTCATCGGTGATTATGCCGAGGTCTTTGCCTATCGCAACGGCGGTGTCCTTATGGTCGCCGGTTATCATTATGGGTCTGATGCCCGCTACGCGGCACTCTTTGATAGCGTCGTAAACCTCGGGCCTGCAGGGGTCTATCATGCCGGTAAGGCCGATAAACACAAGGTCGTCTTCGAGGTCTGCCGCTTCAAACGACTCGGGCTTTGAGTCATAGCTTCTGTAAGCGGCGCAAAGCACTCTGAGAGCGCGGTCGGCAAATTCTTTATTCTTTGCGGCAACCGTGTTTTTAAGCTCCTCGGTCATCGGCACTTCCTCGCCGTTTTCGGCAAGATAACGGGTGCAGTGAGAGAGCATAACGTCGCAGGCGCCCTTGGTGTACTGAATATATTTGCCGTTTGACTCATGAACGGTGGACATCATCTTGCGCCCGGAGTCAAACGGAGCTTCGCCTATTCTGGGCTCGCTCTCTTTAAGCTCGTATTTCGGCATACCGAGAGTGTTTGCGTAATTTACGAGAGCGCATTCGGTGGGCTCGCCCGAGGATTTATCTTCACCCGGCTTTATCTCAGCGTCGGAGCAGAGAGCCATAGCGCGGGCAAGCAGATTTTTATCGGCGGTGAATTCATCCACGACCGTCATCTTATTCTGAGTGAGAGTGCCGGTCTTATCGGAGCAGATTATCTGAGTGCAGCCGAGAGTTTCAACGGCTGTGAGCCTGCGGATAAGCGCCTGCCTCTTTGACATGGCGGTAACGCCTATTGATAGGATTATGGTAACAACCGCGGGCAGACCTTCGGGGATAGCCGCAACGGCAAGCGCAATAGCGGCAATGAAGGTGTTAAGCGCGGTTTCGCCGAAATCGGAAATCGAGAAATTCGCAATTCCTTCGGAAATAAGCTCTCTGCCGACTCCAACGACGAAAACGAGCACGCAGATGCCGACAACGAGCTTCGTAAGGAACGTTGACAGCTCCGCCATCTTCTTTTGAAGAGGAGTCTGGTCGTCTTCCGCCTGTGACAGGGCGTCGGCTATTTTGCCCATTTCGGTGTCCATACCGACGGCGGTGACAACGGCTTTGCCTCTGCCGTAAACTATGGTAGAGCCCGAATAAAGCATATTCTTTCTGTCGCCCAGAGCAACGTCGCTGTTTGAATCGGCGCAGTTAAGCATATCCGTGATTTTGGTAACGGGCACGGATTCGCCTGTGAGAGCGGCTTCTTCGGATTTAATGGAGTGGGACTCCAGCACGCGGCAGTCCGCCGGAACGGCGTCGCCCGCTTCAAACACCACAACGTCGCCTACGCAGATGTCTTCGCTCTTGATAACGGTAACTTCGCCGTCTCTGAGCACCTTCGACGTTGCGGCGGTCATTTGCATGAGCGCTTCCATAGCCGCCTCTGCCTTGCTCTCCTGAATGAGGCTCATTATCGTGTTGATAATGACGACCACGAGGATTACGAGCACGTCGGCAAAATCCATCAGTGAAGGCTTGCCGTGGCTTTCAATAACGGTAACGACCGCCTGAATGAACGCCGCCACGATAAGCATGATTATCATCGGGTCGGCGATTGAGCGAAGAAACTTCTTAAACAAAGTTTCTTTTTCCTGCTCCTTGAGCTTATTCTTGCCGTCTCGGGCAAGTCTGCTCTCAGCTTCCTGTGAGGTCAGACCGTTTTCGCTTGTATCAAGCTCTTTGAGAACAGCCTCGGACTCTTCAAGATAATGCTTCATCAACTTCACACTCTCTTTACGGTTATAATAAAAACCTTCAACACAGCCCGAAAGCTATGTTAAAGGTCTCGCTAACATAAAAATGCACCTATAGCCAGCCGTTAAGGCGGTTGTTGAACTATAGATTTAAAGCTACTCCCCTCTAACGAGGTTCAAATTCTATTTCCCGTATATTTTACCCCAAAAACAATGATTAGTCAACATTTTTTTATTTACAGAGAGGCTTACGGGTGATATTATATTTACGGAAAGTAATTTAATGTCGTATGCGTCAAATTGCGGCGGCGCGGACAAAAGCAAAATCAAAGAGGTTAAATGATGAAAAAGCTGCTCAAAAAATCTTCCGTATCGGTCATAATACTTTGTTCAATCTCGCTGTTTTTCTTTTTGGTTGCGCTTAACGCGAAGGTAAGCGGCAATCCGGATAATTTCGAGCTGCCCGAAGTAACCGAAATAATCGGCGGCAATACGAGCGCCGAAAATGACGGAAAAACCGTTTTTGCCGTGGGCACGCCGAAAGCGCTCGGCACCGTTACCGACCCGCTCACGGGAATTTCGACAAACGCAATGGCGCTCAAAAGAGAAGTTGAAGTGTATCAGTACACTACCGACGGCTACTCCGTATATAAAGAATTCAGATCAAGTCAGGTAATGAACATCGGCGGCGAAAAAGAATACACCAACCCCGAGTTTACAAAAGAGTATCAAAACGCTTACTTCTTTAACGACGCCGTTTTGGACGGCGGAAATCTGAAAATCGGCGAAAGCGGCCTTTTGACCGTTGCGAAATTCGGCGAATCCGAAAGCGAAATTATAAATGCCGCAAAGGAACAGGCGGACTCAATCGGCGCCCGTCTTTATGAAGGAAGGCTGTATTTTGCGGATGACCCCGCAAACCCCGCTATAGGCGACGTAAGAATAACCTACAAAGCGGTAAACCCCGAAAGCGGAGCGAAATACACGTTCATCGGCGAGCAGGAAAATATGACCTTCTGCAAAGCGGAAAAGTCGGAAGACGCTTACGTTTTGCAGGGAGAAAATACCGTAAACGATTTTTACGATATGCTCATGGGCTACCCTGACTCCGTTTTTAATGCCTGCATATTTCTCGGCATAGTTTTGGCGGCGGCGACTGCAATCGTCATTCTCGTTAAAAAGAAAAAGCTTAATAAGAGCGCCCTGAGAGCATTTGCCGTTATCTTTGCTCTGGCTGTTTCGGTAAACTCTCTCGGCATAATTTCAAAAGCGGATTTCGGCGATTACGGCGGAGATTATGACTACGGCGGCGGATATGATTACGGCGGCGGCTACGACTCCGGCGGATATGACTACGGCGGCTACGACAGCGGTAACGATGACGATTACGTAACGACCGAGGAGCCGAAGAGATACAGCTACGAAGACTACCCGACGGATGAGCCTTATCTCGGAAAAGCGCTGTATTATTCGCCTGCCGGAGCTGCGGTTAACGCGGTGCTGCTTTTAACGGATGCCGACATTGAAAATGAAGACGGCAGCATCGCGATGGGAATACTCGCGCTCATAGTTATATTCGACGTCATTTTGCTCATTGTCAGAAAGGTTCTTATAAAGAAAGACAGGCCGTCGGCAGCTGCGAGACCGGTGCAGGTTACCAAAACTCAAAAGCAAAATCTCGTGCCCGTTTCGGAATATCAGAGCGTTGACGACACCTTCAGCGTTTACGAATTCACCGAAAGAATAGCGAAGATGTACGTTGAGCTTCAAAACGGCTGGCAAAACAAAGACCTCACTCCTCTGAGAGGATATATGACCGACACGTTTTACGCTCAGATCGACCGCCAGCTCTCTCACCTTCGCTCGGACGGTCAGACGAATATCGTTACGGATATTAACGTAAATTCCGTTATTCCGTCGGGCTGGTACGTAAACGGAGAAAACGACGTTATAGAAGTCCTCATTTCCGCCTCGATAAGAGATTACGTTATAGACGACAAAACGGATGAGGTTGTAAGAGGAAATCCCAAAGACATCAAGATGATGGAATACAGATGGACTCTCGTAAGGCCGAGAGGCGTTAAAACAGCGGACAGCGGCCTTCACACCGAGGTTTGCCCGAACTGCGGCGCACCGCTCGAAATAAACACCGCAGGCAGGTGCGAATATTGCGGCTCGATAATCGAATCAAAGGGTACCGACTGGGCTATAACTTCCATAGAAGGTATTTCACAAAGAACGATACATAATTGAAAATAATCACACGGAGCCTTCCGATTTTCGGAAGGCTCCGCTCTTTATGCAAAGATATATTATCAATCAAACGGGTTTTCGGTTGAATAACGCTCAGAGGCGGGCTTGTTGAAGCTGATGTCTTTAACTCCGAGAAGCCTGAACACCTCGTAAAGAGCTTTGCCGTAGTGGCCGAAAGCGACGGCGCCGTGATGCGGAAAACGCTTTTCGATAAGCACGTGGCGGTAAAATCTGCCCATTTCTTTAATGGCAAAAACTCCTATGCCGCCGAAAGAGCCCGTAGGCGTGTCGAGCACTTCGCCCTGCGCGATATAGCTTCTGAGGTTGCCCTCGCTGTCGCACTGAAGGCGATAAAACGTGATGTCGCTCGCGGCGATGTCGCCCTCCAAAGTGCCTCTCGTGAAATCGGGCTCGGAGCCTTCCGGCTCAAGAAGTCTGTGCTGAATGAGCTGATATTTGACCGCTCTGTCGCCGCACATTTTGCATGACGGAGTGTTGCCGCAGTGGAAGCCCATAAACGTATCGGTGAGGCTGTAATCCGTTTTGCCCTTGATTTCTTTTTCATAGAGAGAAGCGGGCACGGAATTGTTAATGTCAAGCAGCGTGACGGCGTCGTTTGAAACGCAGGCGCCGATATACTCCGAAAGAGCGCCGTAAATATCAACCTCGCACGCAACGGGAATGCCTCTTGAGGCAAGCCTTGAATTGACGTAGCAGGGCTCAAAGCCGAACTGTTCGGGGAAAGCGGGCCAGCATTTATTCGCAAAGCAAACGTATTCTCTCGCGCCCTTGTGGCTCTCGGCCCAATCGAGCAGGGTGAGCTCAAACTGAGCCATACGGGGCAGAAGCTCGGGGTAATTGTTGCCGCTCACGCCCAGCTCGTTTGCCATATCGGCGCAGACGGCGTCAATTCTGTCGTCATTTGCGTGCTCTTTGTATGATACAAGCAGGTCGAGCTCGCTGTTTTCCTCAACCTCAACGCCGAGCTCATAGAGCCCTTTTATGGGAGCGTTGCAGGCAAAGAAATCCTGCGGGCGGGGTCCGAACGTGATAATCTTAAGGTTTTTAACGCCTATGTAAGCTCTCGCTATGGGGATGAATTCCTCTATCATTGAAGCTATGTCGGAAGCGGTGCCGACGGGATAGGACGGTATATACGCGGCTATATGGCGCATGCCGAGGTTATACGAGCAGTTGAGCATTCCGCAATAAGCGTCTCCCCTGCCGTTTATCAAATCTCCGTCGCCCTCAGCCGCCGCAACGTACATGCAGGGGCCGTCAAATTTTTGAGCGATGAGCGTTTCCGGAGTTTCGGGGCCGAAATTGCCGAGGAAAACCACGAGAGCGTTGCAGCCGGCGGCGGTAACGTCCTTCACAGCCGCAACTGCGTCAAGCTCGTTTTCAACCGACTTTGCGTATTCGTAAATTTCTCCGCCGTAAGCGCCGACAATGGCTTTTCTTCTTTCATTTGAAAGCGCTATCGGGAAACAGTCACGGCTCACGGAAATAATTCCGAGCTTTACTTCGGGAATATTTTTCATCATAAACACTCCTTGTAAAAATCTTGCATTATGGGATAAAGCTGTTTGAACTTACTGTATTTTATATCATAAATTTCCGAAAAATTCAAATTCGGTTTAACGGTATATTTGATGCCCGGCTCTATTGCAACGCCCGCGGCGAGCAGAGCCGCTCCGTAAGACGGGCCCTCATTGTCGATTATTCCGAGCTCAATGCCGAGCACGTCGGCTAAAATCTGCATCCATTCCCTGCTCTTTGTGCCTCCGCCGCAAACGGTGGCAAAATCAATTTTATCGGGATAAAGCTCAATGCAGTCTTTAATTGCGAAAGACACGCCCTCAAACACCGCCCTCTGCATATCGGAGCGTGAGGTCGCGTGAGTGAGCCCTATAAAAGCGCCTTTAACTGAGGTGTCGTTATGCGGGCATCTTTCGCCCGACATATAGGGCATAAAATACAGAGTGTCTTCTTTTTTCGGAGCAGAAACTGAAACGTCGTATCCGCTGTCAAACACGGTTTCGTTAAGCCACTTGTTGCAGCTTGCCGCCGAAAGAATACAGCCCATTAAGTGATATTTGCCGTTTACGTGGCAAAAAGAATGAAGCGCGGAATTTTGGGGCAGAATAAATTTATCGGACGGGATGAAAACCGTGCCGCTCGTGCCGAGAGAAATGTTGCACCTGCCGGGAGTGAGAGTGTTCGTGCCCGCCGCGGCGCCTGCGTTGTCGCCCGCGCCGGCAATCACTTTTGCCGATAATCCCGCAGCGTTCGTTTCGCCTATCGTTTCGGCGCTTTCGTAAACCGCCGGCAAATAGCTTTCGTCAATGCCGAGAATATCAAGCATTTCTTTTGACCAGCGCCTGTTTTCAACGTCAAAATAAAGCGTGCCCGAAGCGTCGCTGACGTCCGTTGCGAGGTTCCCGGTGAGCTTATAGTTTATATAGTCCTTCGGAAGGCATATTTTGCGGCATTTTCCAAAAAGTTCGGGCTCGTTTTCCTTGACCCACATGAGCTTCGGTGCGGTAAAACCGGCAAAAGCAATATTGCCCGTATATTCGCGAAGCCTTTCTTCCGATATGACTTTATTGAGATAATCGGTCTGTTTGCCCGCTCTCACGTCATTCCACAAAAGCGCGGGTCTTAATACGTTCATATTTTCGTCCAGCATCACGAGCCCGTGCATCTGGCCCGCGCAGCCTACGCCCTTAACGAGGGATTTGTCAACGCCCGAAGTTAATTCTTCGAGCCCCTCCGAAACGGCGCTCCACCAATCCTCGGGGTTTTGCTCGCTGTAACCGGGCTGAGGGAAAAAAATGGGATATTCCTTTGAAACGGAATTTACCGTTTTGCCGTTTTCATCCGCGAGAATCAGCTTGACCGCCGATGTGCCGAGGTCAATGCCCACGTAATAATTCATATCATCACTTCTTTTAGTTTAATGCAAAATAAGCGGAAGCCGGGAAATCAAAATATCCGCAGCTTCCGCTGAAAATCAATCCGTATACCGGCACGCCGCAAGGGCTGCTACGGCTCCGTCCGCCGAGGCTGTAGTTATCTGCCTTATTTTTTTGCTGCGGCAGTCGCCTGCGACAAACACGCCCGGAGTGTCGGTAAGGCAGCTCTCGTCGCTGTCAAAATATCCGAATTCGTCAAGCGCCGCAACGGCTTTGAAGCTGTCGTTATCCGGAATAAGGCCGATGGCAACGAAGAGACCGTCAACGGCAATATTCTGCTTTTCGCCCGATGAAACGCGCTCAATTTCTATGCCTTCGAGAGCGTTTTCGCCGATAAGGCCCGTGAGCCTGCAGCCGGTGACAACCTTAACGTTTGCTTTTTCGGATATGCTCTCAACAAGCTTTGCCTCGCCCGTGAGAAAATCAAGGTCCTGAAGCACGTAAACTTCCTGCGCAAGGTCGCTGAGCAAAACGGCCTCCTGCAAAGCGGAGTTGCCTCCGCCGAGCACGGCAACCTTTCTGCCCTTATAAAAAGCTCCGTCGCAAACGGCGCAGTATGAAATGCCGTGGCCTACAAGCTCGTTTTCACGCTCAAGACCCGTCTGCCTGTGCTTAACGCCGGTGGCAATTATGACAGCCTTTGCTTCAAGCTCGCCCTTTTCGGTGATAACGGTTTTGGTTTCGCCGTTATCCCTTATGCCGATAACCTTTTTAAGGTCTATATCCGCTCCCTGCTCGATAACCTGGTCTACGAGCTTGTCAATGAATTCATTGCCGCTCATTGAAACAAAGCCGGGGTAGTTTTCGATGCGGGGAGAAAAGGTGACCTGACCGCCCAGAGTGCTTTGCTCAAGCACGAGCACGGATTTATCGGCTCTGCGGGCATAAAGCGCCGCGGTAAGCCCTGCGGGGCCCGAGCCCACGATTATAATGTCGTACATTTTATGCCTTCTTTACGGTTTCGATGAATTCGAGAATGGCGGCGAGGTCGGAATAAATCTCGATATTGCCGTCGTCCACAATTACAAGCGTGGGAGCGGTTCTTATGTTGAGAGCTATTGCGAGAGCCTCGTTTTCATAAGCGTTGATCTCGTTGAATTCTATTCCCGCTTCCCTGAGCTTGGGTATGGCTACCTTGCACTTGGGGCAAGTGGGAGTTTTGAAGAGGTAAGCTCCGTCGGGCAGAACGGCGGCGTTCGCGGTGTGGTCCTCGCAGCAGCAGCCGCAGGAGGGCGCGTGAGCGTGAAGCTCGGAATGAGCGATGTCATAAACCTTGCGGTCTTTGTATTCCTGCGTTTTGCCTTCGTTCCAGTTTTGAACGGGACGGTAGTAACCGGTTATTCTCGAATAAACCTCTGTCGCTTCGTGGCAGTCGGGGCAAACGTATTCCTCACCCTGGATGTAGCCGTGATTGCGGCAAACGGAATAAGTGGGAGAAAGAGTGTAGTAAGGCAGGCGATAATTCTCGGCAATCTTTCTGACGAGGTCGGCTGCGGCTCTCCAATCGGGGAGCTTCTCGCCGAGGAAGGCGTGGAAGACGGTGCCGGAGGTATAAAGAGTTTGAAGCTCATCCTGAATGTCGAGCGCCGAGAAAACGTCGTCGGTGTAGCCGACGGGCAGATGAGAGGAATTGGTGTAGTAGGGAGTCTCTTTGGAGGCGGTGATTATGCCGGGATACCTCTTCACGTCGTGCTTCGCGAGCCTGTAAGAGGAGGACTCCGCGGGAGTTGCCTCAAGGTTGTAAAGGTCGCCGTACTGCTCCTGATAGTCGCTCAGACGCTCTCTCATGTGGTTGAGCACGTCCTTGGTGAAATCCTGGCACTTCTTGCTCGTCATATCGGCTCTGATCCACTTCGCGTTGAGACCCACTTCGTTCATGCCGACAAGGCCGATGGTTGAGAAGTGATTTTCAAACGTGCCGAGATAACGCTTCGTGTAGGGATAAAGACCTTCGTCAAGGAGCTTGGTGATTATCTTTCTCTTAACCGAAAGAGAACGCGCGGAAATATCCATCATCTTGTCGAGTCTCTTGTAGAAATCCGCCTCGTCCTCGGCAAGATAAGCTATTCTGGGCATATTTATCGTAACAACGCCCACGGAGCCGGTGCTTTCGCCGGAGCCGAAGAAGCCGCCGCTCTTTTTGCGCAGCTCTCTCAGGTCAAGACGAAGGCGGCAGCACATTGAACGAATGTCGCTGGGCTCCATATCGCTGTTAACGTAGTTTGAGAAGTAGGGAGTGCCGTATTTTGAGGTCATTTCAAACAGCAAACGGTTGTTTTCCGTTTCGGACCAGTCAAAATCCTTGGTGATTGAGTATGTGGGGATGGGATACTGGAAGCCTCTGCCGTTGGCGTCGCCTTCAATCATAATCTCGATAAACGCCTTGTTTATCATATCCATCTCTTTTTTGCAGTCCTTATATTTAAAGGGCATTTCCTTGCCGCCCACTATGCAGTTCTGCTCGGCAAGGTCGGCGGGAACGGTCCAGTCAAGGGTGATGTTTGAGAACGGAGCCTGAGTGCCCCATCTTGACGGAGTGTTTACGCCGTAAATAAAGGACTCGATGCACTTTTTAACCTCGTCGTAGTTGAGATTGTCGGACTTTACGAAAGGAGCAAGATAGGTGTCGAAGGATGAAAACGCCTGAGCGCCCGCCCACTCATTTTGCATAATGCCGAGGAAGTTGACCATCTGGTTGCAGAGAGTGGCAAGATGCTTCGCCGGAGCGGAAGTGATTTTGCCCGTAACTCCGCCGAGGCCTTCCTGGATAAGCTGCTTGAGCGACCAGCCGGCGCAGTAGCCGGTGAGCATTGAAAGGTCGTGCAGGTGGATATCGGCGTTTTTATGAGCGTTTGCTATCTCATCGTCATAAATCTCGCTGAGCCAGTAGTTAGCGGTAATTGCGCCGGAGTTTGAAAGAATAAGACCGCCGACGGAATAAGTGACCGTGGAGTTTTCTTTAACTCTCCAGTCGGTAACGTTAACGTAGCTGTTAACGAGCTCTTTATAGTCGAGAATGGTGGATTTAAGATTGCGCAGCTTCTCTCTCTGGCGTCTGTAAAGGATGTAGCACTTTGCGACGTCGGCGTAGCCCGCCTGGCTGAGCACTTCCTCAACACTGTCCTGAATATCCTCAACGGAAATATATCCGTCTTTGATTTTGGGCTCGAAATCTGCGGTTACTTTGAGAGCGAGAAAGTCAATGGTGGAGGGAACGTACTGCTTTTCCTGAGCGTCAAAAGCCTTGGTGATGGCCTGTGAAATTTTGGAAACGTTAAATTCGGCTATGCTTCCGTCTCTCTTTTTTACTTGATACATGCGGTTCTCATTCCTTTCATTTAATACAGCTTATTAATAATATCAAAATGTGGTGGCACTGTCAATAGCAAATCACAAGATATTGTGATTTTTTATCAAATTTCTTGAAATTTGCCCTTTTAGGCACAATATGTGGTGATTGAAGGAATTATACTCCCCTCACGCCGCACTCGGGCACGTATTTTTTCATTATATTGAGCAGCTCATACATTTCTTCTTTGGAAAACGCTTCCATGCCGAAGCCTATGAGCTCGCCCGAATCCTTGAAAGCCTGCAGATAGTGGCGGCGGGCTCCCTTGAGCCTCTGACCGAGCTGCTCAATATCCTCGGGGGTGTGAAGACCTTTTGCGACGGTGGTTCTGAATTCGTAATCGACCTTGCCCTGCATAAGGTAATCTATGCTCTCGTTTACCTTCGTCAAATCGTAATTGCCTATTCCGACGCACTGCGGATAGCCTTTTTCGCCGGATTTCACGTCCATTGCGACGTAATCGAGAAGCCCTTTTTCAACCAGACTTTTGAGCTTGTCGGGATAGGTTCCGTTTGTGTCGAGCTTCACGGCAAAGCCTCTGCCCTTTATCTCGGCGATAAAATCTTCGATATCCGGCTGCATGAGCGGCTCGCCGCCCGTTATCGCAACGCCGTCAAGCCTGCCGCGCCTGCTTTCGATAAAATCAATTATATCCTCAACGGAATAAGCGCTCTCTTTCGGAGGGTTTATCACCAGAGGTGAATTGTGGCAAAACGGGCAGCGCAGATTGCACCCTGCGGTGAACACCGTGCATGCCATTTTGCCGGGAAAATCCAAAAGAGTCAGCTTTTGTAGACCCTGAATGTTCATATAAACGCCTCAATACAATAATTTGTTGTTGCCGATTTATGATACCACAACATATAGTGTATGTCAACATCTTACGCATAAAAATTTTATAATGTTTGAAATATTATTTTCCTTATGTTATAATTCTTGCGTTAGGAGTGATACTCTGTGTCAAATGAAAAAGAAGCAAGAACGCTTCCCGAATCGGCAAATCCAAACAAAATAGGCATTAAGGAAGGAATAGGCTACATGCTCGGCGACGCCGGCAACCTCTTTGTGCTCACTTACGTTTCTTCATTTCTCAAGGTATTTTATACCGACGTGCTTAAAATCAACGCGGGCAAAGTGGCAAACCTTTTCCTTTTCACAAGGCTTTGGGACGCCGTAAACGACCCGATGTGGGGCGCGATAGTGGCAAAAAGAAAGCCCTCCGCAGGCGGCAAATTCAGACCTTACGTGAAGTGGGTCGCAATTCCGCTCGCCGTTTCGGAGCTGCTCTGCTTCTTTAACGTAGGAGCGTTTACTCAAAGCACGGGCGTTATGCTTGCTTTCGCTTACGTCACTTACATAGCGTTCGGCATGCTTTACACGGGCATGAACGTTCCCTTCGGCTCGCTCGCCTCGGTCATAACCGACGACCCGGACGGCAGAACGCTGCTTTCCACGTTCAGAACGATCGGCGGAGGAATAGGCGGCGCCGCTCCCCTGCTTGTTGCTCCTTTCCTTATATATACGAAGGTTGACGACGGAAACGGACTCACCCATAATGAAGCAAACGGCTCCGCGATGTTCTTTTTCGCCGCTGCGATGGCGGCTCTGGCGGTCATATTCTATCTTTCGTGCTACAAAACAACCAAAGAGAGAGTGCCGTCCGACCCGTCGCCGAAGGTTAGCATGAAAGACACTTACCTCGGCATGCTGAAAAGCAAGCCGTTCAGAGTGCTCGCCGTTACGGGCATACTCATAAGCGGTCAGCTTCAGTTCGCTTCGCTTAATCAGTACCTCTACAAAAACTATTTCTGCAACACAAATCTGTCGGTCGTGGGCACGATAGCTCAATATCTGCCCATGGCGCTTATGATTCCCTTCGTGCCGAAGCTCGTTAAAAAATTCGGCAAAAAGGAGCTCAGCGGTTTCGGCTCGTTCTTCTCGGCAGCCGCCGCCGTTGCCACCTTCTTAATAAAACCCTCGCCCGACCAGAGCTTTATTTACATTGCCCTTCTCTTTGTTATCGGCTTTGGCTATTCGTTCGTTTCAATAACAAACTGGGCTGTGGTTGCGGACGTTATTGACTATCAGGAATATACGACTCACATAAAGAGCGAGAGCGCGATTTACGCCGTTTACACCTTCTGCCGCAAGCTCGGTCAGACTGCCGCGGATTACGGCGGACTCAAGCTCCTCTCCGCTGTCGGCTACACAGACGCAATGGCAAACGCAGGCTTTGTAACCGGAGTGAGCGAGGGCATACTCAAGGTGTGCACCGCAATTCCCGCGGTTACCTACACTCTTATTTTCGTTTTGTATCAGTTTGCATACCCGCTCACCAAAAAGAGGCTTGAGCCGGTTTATGAATACGTTAGGCAAACAAATCTCAGCAATGAGCTGAATAACGAGGAAAAAGAAAAATAAAATGAAATCGGAGGGATAATTATGGCAGACGGCGATCTCGCTGTCAAAACGGGCGAAGAGCCGAAACGGTATGTTCCTACGGGCAGGCTGTTTTCTTATTCGGTAGGTCTTGCGGGGCAGAATATGTCCTACGGCATGATTTCCGGATGGCTCTTTTACTACATGACGAGCATTCTCGGCATAAATTCGGTGCTCGTGGGCACGATTACCAGCATATCAAGAGCGTGGGATTCGGTAAACGACCTGCTTGTCGGCGCTTTGATTGACAAGCACAGATTTAAAAACGGCGAAAAGCTGAGGCCCATTCTCGTTTATACTCCCCCGATTATCGGCATACTCGGCGCCATGATGTTTTTGCCCATAGCATCCGGCATGGCAGCCGTTGTGATAATCTTTGCCGAATATCTTTTGTGGGACCTTTTCTATTCGTTCCAGGACACCGCCCTTTGGGGCATGGTCGCCGTGTCCTCGCCGCATTCCACGGAACGCGGCAGAGTGTCTCAGTGGGTTTCGATCGGCGCCGGAGCGGGCTCCACGATCGCAGGCGGTTTTCAGATTTACAGATCCTTCTGCTCCGGAACGCTCGGCATGAGCGACGTTGCGATTTTTGCTCTTTTCGGCTTGATACTCGGCCTCGGCGGAGAGCTCATCTCAATGTCCGCCGGCAGGATGAAGGAAGCCGTTGACGTGCCTAAATCAAAAGAAAGCCTTTGGCAGGCAATATTCGTTTTAAGGCACAACCGCACACTGCTTCTCATTTCACTCGCAAGATTTTGCAAAGACGCGACTCAGGCGCTTTTGCCCTGGGCATATTTCTTTGAAGCTCGCGAAAGCTACAACCTCGGCTTCGCAACGTTTGACGGCGGCACGATGCAGGTCGTTTACGGCATAATCACCGGAGCGGTCAGCGCGGCGGCAATGCTCTTTGCCACAAAAGCGGCTGAAAAGCTCGGCGGCATGAAGAGAATTCTCGTGCTCGCTCAGGTGCTCAATATCGTGCTGCGCACGGTCTCATTCTTCATCGGCTTTAACACGATGGGTCAGATGTATGCCGTTATGGCGCTCATGGCGATAGTTTACATACCGACAAATATGATGGATATTGCTCACCGCTCGCTTACAAGCGACTCAATCGATGAGGTGGAATACAAGACAGGTCAGAGGACGGAAGGAATATCGTTCTCCGTGCAGAATTTCATCACGAAAATTGCTTCCGCCGTGACCCTCTTCTTCAGCGGAATTATATTAAACGCACTCAAATACGACCCCTCCAAAAAGAATTATATGCAGGGCGAGCTTTACAACAAATGGGTGTGGCCGATATTCATGCTCGGCCCCGTTATCGGTCAGGCGCTGTATCTGATAATAATCTCGTTTGTGAAGGACGATAAAGATACCAAGCTTATGATAGAAGCTGAGCTGAAGCGAAGGCACGAGGCTCTCGAACAAAAAGAAGAACTGCTCGAAACAGGACTTCCGTCTTAAGCGAAGAACAAAACGAAAAAGATATGGATAAATATAGAAGAGCGTGGATTTTGAAATCTGCGCTCTTCTTTTTTTCTTTTACATATTTTGCAATTCCATGTTCATATTTTCGTTTTTCGACGTTTTTTTGCCCTCGCCGTATCTCGATACTGTCTTCGGGCAAAGAAAACGCCGTCTTCATCTTAATACGAAAGCCCTTATGGGTGCTGAACCGATTTTGTAAGGGGCTATCGCCGAATATTTATATAAAAATTGTTCTCGTCGAAGACTCTTCTCCTTTCTCTCTTCGCTAAAAGCGCAGGGCGCAAGTTTTTATGCCCGCGCCCTGCGTTTTTAAGTGTTTTATCCTGCTTCTCTTTCGCACGAATAATTTATTTCGATGTTTTTCTTGAAGAGATTATAGTCGTAATTGGGAATCCAGTGGTCGCCGGCTTTAACGGAGGAATTGAATTCTTCTTCGGAAACGGCAACGTTCATAACGGAAATGCCTTTGAGCTCGCCGCTCTTTTTATAGACCGTGTCCCAGAAAGCATGGTGGCCTATTTCCTTAACGCTTGACGGAATGAACATATATTCCATTGCCTGATTGTAGCTGAAAGCGTCGGAGCCGATAGTTTCAAGCCCTTCGGGCAGCGAAACGTAAGTTTCTTCGCCCTTGTAAGAGATTACGTTTTCAAGGCTCGTAGCTTTAAAAAACGAGAGAGTGCCTATGCTCTTTAAGCCTTCGGGCAGGTAAACCGTGACAAGGTTTGCGTAGTTAAACGCAAGGTCGCCCACTTTTGTTACTGTTTCGGGCAGCTTGTAGGTCCTTACCGCCTGCTCGTAAGCCTCGTCATATTTATCGTTATCGGGCCAAAGCTCTTCCTCGTAGCCCGCTTTGCTTCTGAGATAAGCGTCGTGGTCTATCGGATAGCAGATGACCTCGGTTAAGTCTTTGTTATAAAGCACGCCGTCAAGGTCGCGGTAATATTCGTTTTCTTCATCAACGAAGATATTTTGAAGGTTCCACACGCTGTAAAACGACTTGCCGTCAATTTTCTCAACGTCCTTGCCGATGTTTATCGTTACTATTTTGTCGTCGCAGTTGAGAGCGTATTCGTGAACCTCGGTTATCGGCTTGTCTTTCTCGCCGAAAGCGTAATCAATGCTCAGCTCCGTAACGGTGCCGGGGTTGCTGAATTTTACAAACTCCCAGCCGTTTTCAAGCTCTTCGTAATTGTAAATGTCGCTGTGTATGGCCCTTATGGAAAAGAGCATTGACAGGCTTATGGCGACGAGCAAAACGATAACGACTGTAACCTTTTTGATTTTGGCGTTTTTAACGGGCACGCCGATTACGGGAGCTTTAAGGCCGTCCACGTGGTAAGTCCACGCTTCGCTGTCGGGCACGGCGGTGATTTCGCGCTCGATTTTCGCGGCGGAATCAGCCTCTTTATTCTTTTTGCTCACACGCTCACCCCGCTTTCCTGAGCCTGCGCTTCGGTGAGCTCCGGCTCCTTTTCGCCCTCGGAACCGTCAAGGCTGCCGTTTGTCACTCTTTCGCGCGCCTTGAGCACTTCCATAACCATTGACTGCTTATAATCGTCATAATCCCAGAAAAGATAAGGAATTGTCATAAGAAGGTAGCCGACAATGTCGATTATTATGGGAATTACGACTATGTGAATTCTCGACGCATCGAGGAAAAGCACGTCCCAGTTGCTGTTAAAGCCGTATTTGAGAAGCATAATGGGGATAATAAGGCCAACGAATGAAGTGATGGGGCCCGTGAACCAGCCGAATATGCCGGAAAAGCTTTCAAGGCGTTCGCCCGAAAGATACATCTGATAGTCGTTGATACGTATATCCATATCGTGGCCTGCCGTTACGGGAATGGTCTTTGTCATCTCCATAAAGATGAGTACTATAACGCAGACCGTGCCGCAGAGATTGACTTTGCCGCCGAGGAAGACGAGCGCAAGAACTATCGCCGAATTGCCTATCGCCCTCGAGAGCTGATAGAATATCATTAGCTGCTTGTAAGAGAAGCGTTTGAGGAAATAAGGCGAGAAGAAATCCGGAGGAGTGCCGGCAAACGAAACAAGCGCAACGAGCAGCGAATATATGAGGCCGCTGAGCCTGAACGTGTAAAGATAAAGTATGGTCGCAAACGGAAGCATGCCGTTTCCGAGAGAGTCAAGCAGACCGACTATTGTGTTTATCCACTTGTATTTGTTGCGCATAACGCCGAACATACCGTCCCAGAAGCTTATGGAAACCTTCTTTTCGAGCGGCGGCTGAGGAATTCTCTCTTTAATTCTGCCCGAAAACAGCATCGTTATCACAACGCAGAAGGTGAAGAAACCGGGGATGATATATTTATAGAGGTTTATATCCGCCCATTCGTAACGGAGCATACCGATAAACACGGGCAGCAGAATTGCGACGATTGAATTAAGAAAATGCGAAAGCTTTATGGGGAACGTGCGCACCCAAATTCTTTCTCTAACGTTAGGGCTGATGTTTTGAGCGCATATCTCAAGGCAGTTGTCAAACGGGAAGAGGTTGAAAATCGCAAACATAAGGTTTGCCACCCACACTCTCGTTGCAACGTCGGGAATATTGTAAAACGGGAGCCAGCCGATAAGGATAACGGAAATGCATTTCGGCACGGCGTTGCAATAAAGGCTGTATTTATATCTGCCGAATTTGGGGATTAGCTTTTTGCGCCAGAAAATGTTTCTCGCGCCGAACCAGCCGTTCCAGAGCAGATGAGTGCCGAGAATTTTAAACGCCGAGGCGCAGGTTATGCCTTCGAGCGAATTCATGTAAGTGACTACCCTGCCGCTTTGATTTAAAAGCGCGGACGGGTCAAAAATTATCATTAAAAGCCCGATTATAAACAGGAGCATATAGACGAGATAAAACTTGCGCTCGGTCTTTTTCTTGAGAAAGCCGAGGTTATCCGCGATATACCACGTCATCATAGTCCAGATATAGTTAAGCGGCATATTTATGATGTTGATAATGGAAAAAGTAAGATAAGGCAGCTTATAGTGATACATCATCAGATAGCACGATGACGCAAACACTATGTATTCGAGCGTTTTGTTGCCCGAATAGTTGAAGCCTACGGCAAGGAATATGTCTTTATATTCCCTGTAAGGCACGTATTTGCCTTCGGCAGGCTCTTTCCAGTGATCGCGTATATCCCTGTAGACGCCGCCGACCTTGCCCTTGATATTCGCCATAAAATATCCTCCCGTAATTATATTGCGGATCTAATCCGTTGCGGCATGGATTTGAGCAAACAATACGGTAAAATTATACATAAAATAGGGCTCTGATTCAAGTTTTTTTATCTATTTTTTCACTTTTGGGCAGCATAATCGGCAAGAGTGACAAAATTAAAGATATAAAATAAAAAAAGAAAAGTAAAAAGATTGACTTTTTAAAACGCCTGTGTTAAAATACAGTGCATTCAAAAGTGCGGGTGTAGTTCAATGGTTAGAATTCCAGCCTTCCAAGCTGGCTGTGTGGGTTCGATTCCCATCACCCGCTCCATAAACATGCGCTTGTAGCTCAGCTGGATAGAGCAACTGCCTTCTAAGCAGTGGGTCAGGGGTTCGAGTCCCTTCAAGCGCGCCAAAGAAAGGAACCTGATTTGTTCAGCAAATCAGGTTCCTTTCAGTTATATTCGCCTTCGGCGAGTTATATTGAGCTTTGCTCAGTTATATTCGCTATGCGAGTGATATTGCGCTGCGCGCAGTTTACGGCGAATATAATATCGCTTTTCGCGTCAGCGAAAAATATCGCGTTTGCCGCAGGGCAAACATATAACATCGAGCGAAAGCGAGATATATCACTTTTTCTTTACCGAAAACGAGCGATACGAAGCTTGCGACGACGAGGTTCGAGTCCCTTCAAGCGCTTCTTTTTTACACATTAACAGCGCAATCGAACCCCTGACCCAAACAATTACGGGGTCCCCGAAAAGTCGCAGACTTTTTGGGGAGAGGAGGAGCAGCGGAGCGAGTGAGTTTTCGCGCAAACAAACTCTTGATAGGCGCGGAAACGAGCGATACGGAGCTTGCGACGACGAGGTTCGAGTCCCTTCAAGCGCGCCAATAAAAATCCATCCGCAAAGCGGGTGGATTTTTATTTATGCTCTCGTAGAAATGTCGAACCCCTGACCCAACAAATACGGGGTCCCCGAAAAGTCGCAGACTTTTTGGGGAGAGGAGGAGCAGCGGAGTGAGTGAGTTTTCGCGCAAACAAAACAAACATATAAAAATCCTGCCGGAAAAGCCGACAGGATTTTATTATAACAATTTTTGATTTTACGCTCACTGCGCGTCGTCGAGGACTGTTATTATCTGCTCGAGTTCTTCGTTTATATCGTCCTCTTTTGCCATGAGCGCGCGCCTTTCGTTAAGGGCTATATACATCTGCTCGCGCTTTTCGCCGGTGAGGTCATAGAATAAATAAGGAATCATCTTCACAATTTTGGGGAAGATGTTGATGCCTATAAACAGGAAGAACACCTTTTGATAAATCACCTTGCTCCCCTGCGCCCAGGGAAGAATATCGAGAGTTGAGTCATAGCCGGTCCATTTAAACAGCTTTATCGTGAGCAGAGCGTTCAGCGGCGAGGTCACCTTCGTTATCAAATCCGTTAAGATATGGAAAGTGCCGTCCGGCCGTTCGCCCGTAACGAATTCCGTGTAGTCGTTGATTTCTCTTGAAAGCTCCGCTTCAAACACATTTGCGGGGCCGTTATTAAGACCGTTTATGCCGTAAAACAGAGCATAAATGCCGACCATGGTCCATTTTTTGTCAACGTTCGGTATGCCGAAAATGCACATTCCGACGTTGCAGAGCAAATCCCAGAGCCTGAGAGCTATAACGGCGTTTCTGTTGTTGCGTTTAAATATCTTTTGGAATTTCGGTATAAAGGTTATGCTCAGAGTGTCAAAAACGTTATAGGGCATATAGGCTATCATTGACGGAATCGAGCCGCCGAAAATCTCCTGCTGAGTGACAACGTCCCAGGAATAGCCGCCCTCGCTCCACCAGCTTACCGCAAAGTTTGCGATGAAATTGCGCAGAGCGTATTTGTTTTTGAGAATGTAGAATATGGATTTGTTTATCGGCGCCGGCTTCGGCTGAAGCAGAATTCTCTCTTTGCAGCCTATTGCCATCGCGATGTTGCTCACGCAGCCGATAATGCCCGTTATTGACGAAAGGATGAAGAAAATAGTGGGGAGAGAAACGTTGATGTAGCCCTTGTTGTTGAGCTCCATAAGCGGGAGAAAAATGGCGTAAATCGCCTGTGAGCCGAGCTCGCCTATGTAGTTTTTGAGAAGGCCTACCTTAATTCTGTCGTCCGGGCAGGCGGTCTGAAGGGTTGCAAGGTTATCTCTCGGAATGCTGTAAATCGTGGAAAACGTTTCCTGAATGAACAGCATAACAAAAATGAATATGATCTTTCTGGGGTCGTCCCCCGCTCTGTCGCCCAAAAACATTGCGCCCGAATAAAGCACTATCGTTGACAGGAAATAGGGAAAAGCGGAAAAGACGATGTAAGGCCTTGCCTTGCCCCACCTTGTTCTCGTGCGGTCGTAAACGGCGCCCATGAGGGGGTTGTTGAGCATATCGTAAATAGATATGAGAGTCAGAATAACGGTGACGTAGGTCATATCTATTTTAAGCACGTTTACAAAATAGAGCGTTCTGTAAACGGAAAGGCCCTTAACGAGCTTTGCGGCAAATTCTCCGAGCGCAGGATAAAACATTTCTTTGGGCGAAAGAACGCCCGTGTGAAACATCTTTACGGCGAGGTTGCTGTATTTGCCGAGGCTGTCTTTTTTAATACTTGCAGCCGAATTGTCTTCGGCGCCGAAAATGTTATCGGTCAAAGTCCTTTTTTCGGCGGAGTTTTGATTTTCACTCAAATTACAGTCACCTCACAAGATGTTTTGTAATATCCGTCATCCGAGAGAGCGTAAACGTGAGTAACACCCTTTGAAGCTCCGATAACCTCGCCATCGCTGTTGACCCAGGCGATATTTTCGTCTTCGGTGTACCACGTAACGGTTTTTACCGTTGCTTTTTTCGGCGCGGGAGTCGCGGTGAGGGTGAAGGTTTCGCCCTGATTTACGGTAATCTTTCTGTCGCTTATGCTGATGGACTCAACCGAATGCCTAACGTTAACGGTGCAGCAATCGGAATATCTTTCGCCCATAAACATCATTTCGGCGGTTACGATAGCCGTGCCTGCCTCTTTGCCCGCCTTGATGTAGCCTTCCTCGTCAATGGTCAGCACGTTTTCATCGGACGACGACCAGATAACGCTCTGCGTCGCGGGGTCCGCGCAGGTAAGAGTTGCGAGCAGATTGTCGGTGCTGCCGGGCTCAACGGACATTTCGTGCTTGTTAAGCTCCACGTTCGGCCAGGTAAAGGTGAATTTATTTTTCTCGGTCAGAGGGAACGTGAACGTCTGCTCGCCGAGAGAAGCAAGCTCGCCTTCAAAGCTCACGTCTGCCGTCACAGTCATTTCTCTGCAATATTCAAGATAAGTGAGCCTTTTTGTGAGCCTTTCTACCTTATAGAAAATTCTGAGCTCGTCATATTTCACATCAAAGTCTTTAACGGTGAGCCTGCCTTCGATTTCGTCGGCTATAACGGCGAGCGCCTCTTCTTTTGTCATCGGGTCAAAGGTTTTGCCCAGAATGCTCTCGTCAACGTAAAGAGTAACCTCGTATTCATCGGAATATCTTTCGATATAAGGATATACGCTGCCGCAGGTTTCGCACTCGTCTTTAGGCACGTCGCTCTTTTTGCCGCAGCTGCGGCAGGTGTAATAAATATAGCTGCACTTAACCTGCTGCGCGTCTTGCTTATAGGGCTCTTCGCTGCCGCATTCATCGCAGCTTTCTTTCATTTCGTCGCTCGTTTTGCCGCAGGTTTCGCAATAATAGAAGGTGTGCTCGATAATGTCGCCCGCTTCAAGATGAGGCGCCATGATATTCGCTTTGAATTTTTCGCCGTAATCGGTTTCTTCCTCGTCAAAGGAATCTTCGATTTTATCTTCAAAGCCGTCCGCAAGGAACGCGAGAGTAAGCTTCATTTCGTCCGTTGAGCTTACTTCTATTTCGTCCTCGTCAACGGAGATTGAATCTTTCCTCTGAACCTTCGGCGAAAGCTCGCTCGCTTTTTTGAAGGTTTCGTTCAAAAGCTCGGCGCCCTGCAGCGCGGTTTCGGGAGCCGCGACGACGCCCTCTTCGTTGATAACGGGAGGCAGCGTTCCTTCCATCGCGAGCACTTTGTTAAGCCCGTAAACGAAGATAACGACAAACATCGCAATGAGGATAATGACTACCGACCGATAAATGAGAGTGCCCTTGTCAATCTTCTTCTTTTCTTCCAACGCAGTCACCCTCCTCTCCGGATTTATCGGCGTCGCCCTCGTCGCTTTTTTCGCTCGCCGGTTCTTCTTCGCTTAACGGCTCTTCATCGCCCGATTTGCCGTTATGCTTCAGAAGGTTCGCTTTTTCTTTAGCGATTTCTTCGTCGATTTTTCTCGTAGCGGCAGTTTCAATAACGGGCTGCGGCAAAGAATCAACGTCAATTTCGCCTTTTTTGACCTTGTGATAAATTTCAACTCTTTCGGTCATGCCCTCGTCATACTCAACGGGAATGCCTTTAATCCAAATGATGAGATTTACCGCAAGCATTATCGCGAACGCAAGCGCGATTATCAAAAAGCCGAAGCTCTTTTCGGCGCTTATCATTTCAAAGTCTTTGCAGGGCTTCATAATACAGCCCATAAAGAAAAACGCAAAAACGGAATAGATTATCCCAACGCCGGAAACGACGCAGATGATTTTGTGCATATTCTTTATGCTGATAAAGCAAAGCAGGGTCATCACCGCGAGAGCGATAGCCAGCAGCGCGGCAACACCGTAAAGCAAAATCAGCTTAAAAAAGCTGTCAAACGCCGCGCCCGCAAACGAGGACGAACGCATAGACAGAATGTAACTCAGCGTGCCGGAGGAATAAGCCTGAAAGAGGCCTAAACCGCTCAAGCTGACCTTTTCGCTGTGAAAAGCGAGCGAAAGGGAAAACACCGCGGCGGGCGCAAGCAGAGCAGCCAAGGGGAAAAGGATGGTAACAATTCTGAAAATCGTGAGCTTGCTGCCGATAAATGAAGCCTTCAGCCTGCGTATTTTTACGTGCACCGCAGCGTTTGAAAGCTCCGCATATTTTGCTTCGCGGTAAAAAGTGCTTTCAAAATCATAAAACCTGAGATTGACTCCGCAATTCGGGCAAAACTGGCTTACGTTATAAAACTTGAGCTTTTTTCCGCACTTGGGGCAATTCGCCATATAAGCAACCTCCGTTTAAGATAACAATACTCGGATATTATAGCACTTTATAAGATTTAATTCAATATAAGATTAAATTGAATAAATTTTTGTGAGTTTTGCACAAAGAGTTTTCACCTTTTGTTACAAATCACCATTCGTCGGTTTCGTCAAGCAAAACGGCGTGAGCGCATTTTATGCCGTCGACCGCGGCGGAAACTATTCCTCCGGCGTAGCCCGCGCCCTCTCCGCAGGGATAAACTCCTCTTATGTTTGCTTGCAGAATGTCATTTCTCAAAATTCTCACAGGCGAAGACGACCTCGTTTCGGGAGCGGTGAGCACAGCCTCGGGCATGGCGAAGCCTTTTAGCATATTGTCCATTTTATCCATAGCCTGCTTCATCGTTTCGGTGACCTTGAGAGGCAGCAGTTTATTCAAATCGCAAGGGGTAACGCCCGTAGGGCAGGTGGGTTTAACTGCAGTGAAAGCAGAGCCCGTTTTGCCCTGCATAAAATCGCCGAGAGTCTGACCCGGGCAGGAATAATTCTCGCCCGCCATTCTGAACGCCTCGCGCTCGATTTTGCGCTGAAGCTCAACTCCCGCGAGAGCGTGCTCGCTGCCGAAATCCGACGGCTCAATTCCCACAAGCACGGCGGAATTTGAATTTTCGCCGTCTCTCGCGTATTCGCTCATGCCGTTAACTACGCAGCCGCGCTCTTCGCTCGCGGCGGCTGACACCGTGCCGCCCGGGCACATGCAAAACGTGTAGGCTCCCCTGCCGTGCTCAGGGTGGCAGGCAAGCTTGTAAACGGCGGCGCCGAGCTTCGGATGCCCCGCGAAATCGCCGTATTGGGCTCTGTCTATCATCTGCCTCGGGTGCTCAATTCTGACGCCCACCGAAAACGGCTTTTGAATCATATTGAATCCCTTGCGGTAAAGCATTTCAAAAGTGTCTCTCGATGAGTGGCCGATGCAAAGCAGCAAAGTGTCCGCTTCAATATCTCTTTTCACTCCGCGCGCGCCCGAAACGGTGACGCCCTGCACGGAGCCGTTTGCGATAATAATGTCTTCGAGCTTTGTGTCAAAAAACACTTCGCCGCCGAGGGCTTCGATTTCTTTTCTTATGGATTTAACAACGCCCGGCAGCCTGTCGGTGCCGATATGGGGCGTTGAAGAATATAAAATTTCTTCGGGCGCGCCGTGAAGAACAAGCTCCTCAAGCACCTTCATGCACAAAGGGTCTTTTATGCCGGTGGTCAGCTTGCCGTCAGAAAAAGTGCCCGCGCCGCCCTCGCCGAACTGAACGTTGCTCTCGGTGTTGAGCGCGCCGCCGCTCCAGAATTTTTTTACGTCTTCGCTTCTTTTGTCAACGTCGCTCCCCCGCTCAAAAATTATCGGGCGAAGCCCGGCTCTCGCAAGAATAAGCCCCGAGAAAAAGCCTGCGGGGCCGAAGCCTGCTATAACGGGCCTTAATTCGCTCGTTCTCTTGTTTTCGGGCTCGGAGTAAACGGGCGCTTCAAAATAAGAAATCTTTGAGTCACCGGTTTTCCAGAGCAGCTTGTCGCCGCCGCGAACGTCGAAAGCTACGTTATAAACGAAATGAACGTCGTTTTTCTTTCTCGAATCGACGGCTTTTTTGAGAATTCTGAAATCGGAAATATCTTCGGCGCGGCAGCCGAGCCTTCGCGCGCTTAAATTTATCAGCTCGCTCTCGTCCTTGTCAAGCGGCAGTTTTATTTCGTTAATTCTTATCAATTCAGTTCACCTGCCATAAGCCCGGACGCAAACGCCCATTGCAGATTATATCCGCCGCAGGGCCCGTCAACGTCGATGATTTCGCCCGCAAAATACAATCCCTTGCATATTTCAGACTCAAGCGTATCGGAATTTATTTCGCCTGCCGCAACGCCGCCGCTCGTCACCTGAGCAGAGTCAAAGCCCTTCGTGCCGGTAACGGTGAAATCGTATCGCTTAAGAGCGCCGATAAGCTTTTCGAGCTTCTCCTCCGATAAATCCGAAATAACGGCGGAGCCCGAGTAAATGCCCGCTTTTTTGCAAACGGCAATGCCGAGCTGCTTTGCGAGAACGCCCGTCAGCAAATCGTCAAGCGGCCTGCCTTTTTTAATTTCGGCCAAAGATGAAACGTAGGCTTTAAGCTCCTGCTCGCTCATTTCGGGCAAAAAGTCGCATTTAACAACAGCCTTTTTATTTTCGGCGAGCGCTTTTTCCGCCGAAGCGGCAAGCTCCATTGCGCAAATTCCCGATATTCCGCTCTCCGTAAAGAGCAGCTCTCCGCGGGATTTAACGCTTTTTTCGCCGACAGTGAGAGTGAGCTCAACTCCCGGCGCCCTGATTCCCTTTAAGCCCTTAACGTCTTCGGGCTTTACTGCAAGAGGAACGAGAGATGGATAAAGCCTCGTTACCGTGTGACCGAGGGAGCGGGCAATATCGTAGCCGCCCGTATTTTTGCCCGATGAGGGCTGAGCTTTGCCGCCGCAGGCTATAATGAGATTTTTGCAGAATACTTCGCCGTTTATCACAAAGCCGTCTTCACGCTTTTGAACCGATTTTACAACGGTATCGGTGAAAATATCCGCGCCCGTTTCGGCGGCTGTGAGCCTCAAAGCGTCAAGCACGCTCGCCGCTGTGTTGCTTCTCGGATAAACTCTGCCTTCGCCGTCCGGCTTTGTGAGAAGGCCCAGGCTTTCAAAAAATTCAACGACCTTTTCGGGCGGATATTTATCAAAGCACGGCTTCACAAGCTCCGGCGATGAATAACAGAGCGCCGAAGCGTTAAGATTTGTTAAATTGCACCTTCCGTTGCCGGTAACGAGTATTTTTTTGCCGAGCCTCGGCGCGCCCTCAAAAACCGTGGCTTTGATGCCGGGGCGCTTTCTCGCGGCGCCGATGAGAGCGCAAAGCCCCGCAGCTCCGCCGCCTGATATACATAAATCATATTCTTTCATTTCACAATACCTCGCAAGCTAAATTATACATTACAAAGCGGAGTAAATCAAGTTTAATGAAATTTAACTTTTAATCTATTGAAAAAGGTTTAAATATGTGTAATAATAGATAAAAAAAGGGAGGAACCGAAATGGCTATTGATAAGCAAATGAAAATCGGCGATATTCTTGACAATTCCATGGAGCTTGCGCCCTACTTCCTCGAGCTCGGAATGCATTGCCTCGGCTGCCCCGCTTCAAGAAGCGAGACCGTTGAACAGGCCTGCATGGTGCACGGCGTTGACGCTGACGAGTTTGTTGCAAAAATAAACTCGGTGCTTGCAGATGCTTGAGCTGAGTCCAAGGCTTAAAATGGCGGCGGAGCTTGTGAGAAAAGGCTCTGCGGTTGCCGACATCGGCACCGACCACGCCTATCTGCCCGCCTATCTGCTCCTGAACGATATCGTTTATAAGGCCCTTGCATGCGATAAGCGCAAGGGTCCTCTTCTTAATGCCGAAAAAACGGCGAAGATATATCATCTTGAAGACAGGCTTGAGCTTCGCCTGTCGGACGGATTTGACAATATAAAGCCCGGAGAAGCGGACGACTTCGTTATTTGCGGCATGGGCGGCTCGCTCACGGCGGAGCTTTTGTCAAAAGCTCCGTGGCTCAAAGATGAAAACGTACGCCTTATTTTGCAGCCGCAGTCACATTCCGTTGACGTAAGACGGTTTCTGATCGAAAACGGCTTTGAAATAGAAAAGGAAACGGCTGTATTTGACGAAGGAAGAGTTTATAACGCGATGCTCGCAAAATTCACGGGCAAAAAGCAAGACAAGCCCGAAGGATATGAGCATTTCGGCGCACTTATAAACAATACCGACGAAGCGTCTGTTTACACCGTTAAAAGAACCATAGAATATCTTAAAGTCCGCTGCCGCTCCGAAAAGGAATACGGCGACGAAAGCGAAGCGAAAAAGCTCGAAAGAATTATTTTAAGCGCGGAGGAAAGCATCAATGACAGTCAGAGAAATATATGAGCTGATAAACTCATTCGCCCCTTTTTCGGGCAAATGCGAATGGGATAACTGCGGCTTGCTCGTCGGCTCGGAAAACGACGTAGTTTCAAAAATAGGCTTCTCTCTTGACGCTACGGCGGAAACGATAGAAGAGGCGGCGAAAAACGGATGCTCGCTGCTTGTTACGCATCATCCTATAATATTCCGCCCTATCTCCGCCCTCAACCCCGGCGACCCCGCCTATATTGCGGCAAAGCTCGGAATAGCGGTGCTGTCCGTTCACACGCCCTTTGATAAATCCGACCCCGGAGTTAACACGGCGCTCGCCGAAAAGCTCGGGCTCGTTAACATTAAACGGCTTTGCGGCGAAGGCGAAGCCTCAATGTGCATGATGGGCGAGCTTGACTCTCCCCTTTCGGACAGCGAGCTTTCGGCTCTTTGCTCGAAGGCGCTTAATGCCGCCGTTACTTATTCGCCGTTTGACGGCAAAATAAAAAAGGTCGCCGTTTGCGGCGGCGCGGGCGGAGAGTTTTATTCGGACGCAAAGAAATACGGCGCCGACGCTCTTGTGACGGGCGAAGCGAAGCATCACGAATTTCTCGGCGCAAAAAGCGAGGGCATCGCTCTGCTTGCCGCGGGGCATTACGAAACGGAAGCGCCCGCTGTTGAAACGCTCATGGAGCTTGTTAAAAAGGGCTCCGGAGCGGAATGCGTGCTCATTAACCAAAGCAAACCTACGAAATTTACGGGGGCGATCTAATGCCGCTTGACGGTTTTACCCTTCATCTGCTCACCGACGAGCTCAAAAGCTCGTGCGTCGGCAGCAGAATAGAAAAAATTCATATGCCGGCAAAAGACGAGCTCGTGTTTCATTTAAGGTCAAGGCAGGGGCAAAATAAGCTTTTCGTTTCGGCTTCGTCGAGCATACCGAGAATAAATCTCACGTCAAACGCTCCCGAAAACCCCGGCTCTCCGCCGATGCTGTGCATGTTTTTGAGAAAGCACCTGACCGGCTGCGTAATAACCGACATAGAGCAAAGAGAGCTTGACAGAACGGTTTATATTTCACTCAGCGGCGCGAACGACATAGGCGACCCCGTCTCTTTCACTTTAGCTCTCGAAATAATGCCGAAGCACAGCAATCTCGCCGTTATAAACTCGGAGGGCATAATTCTCGAAGCGCTCAAAAAATCCGACCCCTCGAGCGAAGAAGCAAGGCACGTGCTGCCCGGCTTCAAATATCTGCCGCCTCCCGCTCAGGACAAGCTGAATATTCTTGAAATCAGTGACGAAGAAATCATTGAAAAAATTAAGTTGCAGCCGAACGCTCTTCTTTCTTCCGCGGCGCTCAAAACCCTGCAGGGAGTTTCGCCGCTCATAGCGAGAGAAACGGCTTACGAAGTTTGCGGCGGAGACGTGGCTGTGGGTGAAATGACACCCGTTCAGCTTGACAGGCTCAAAACGGCTCTCGGCTCTATGAGAAAAGCCCTCGGCGGAGAATGCAAGCCTACCATGCTCATATCCGACGGCAAGCCTCTTGATTTTTCATTCAAAGACATAAAGCAATATGGTTTTGCCGTTTCGTCAAAAGAATACGATACTTTTTCGGAGCTGATAGACGGCTTTTACTCTGAAAAATCCTTAACGGAGAGAACCTTAAATCAGAGCAGAGAGATGCAAAAAACTCTTCAAAGCCTCATCGCGAGGAGCAAGAGAAAGCTTGAAGCGAGAAAAGAAGAGCTTGAAAAATGCGCCGACAAAGAAAGGCTCAGAATTTACGCGGAGCTCATTCTTTCAAATCAATATTCATTGCAAAAAGGCTCAGCTTACTATGATTTGGAGAATTATTATGACGGCTACAAAACCGTGAGAATTGCCGCCGACCCTGCGCTTTCGCCCTCCGCAAACGCGCAGAAATATTATAAGGAATACAACAAGCTCAAAAACGCCGAAAAGCTGCTTGACGGCCTGATTGAAGAGAGCAAAATCGAAACGGAATATCTCGAGAGCGCTCTCGACCTTGCGAAAAGGGCGCGAGGGTATTCGGACATAGCTCAGATAAAAGCCGAGCTTGCCGAGGAAGGCTATCTTAAAAAGGGCAAAAACAAAAAGGATAAACAGCCGAAGGCTCTGCCTCCCGTGAAATACGTTTCAGACGACGGCTACACCATTTTGGTGGGCAGAAACAACGCGCAAAACGAAGAGCTTTCTTTCAAAACCGCCGCGAAGGACGACTCATGGTTTCACGTGCAGTCGTTTTCGGGCTCTCACGTGATAGTCATTGGCAACGGCGACATTCTGCCCGAAAGCACCTGCCGCCAGGCGGCTGTCATTGCCGCGTGCAACAGCTCCGCCGCGGATTCGTCACTCGTGCCGGTCGACTACACGGTTGCAAAAGAGCTTAAAAAACCGAAGGGCGGCAAAAAGGGCATGGTGATTTATCACACCTATAACACCATGTGGGTAAAGCCCGATAAAGAACTGTGCGAAAAACTTTTGCAAAAGTGAAACAGAGCTGCCGCATTAAACGAAGGTCAAATCGAAAGAGTAATGATAAACGACAATCCCCACCGATAGAAAATACCGGTGGGGATTGTCATGCAAAAATGAAAAGAATAAAGCCCTGTGCTTTTCGGACAGTCTACGAAAACTTAAACGAAAAGCACGGAAACAGGGGGCGAGGGTTTAACAATAAACCGCCTGCCTTCGTCCCATATAATAATCCCAAAGGGTGTAAAAGTCAAGAAAGATATAATAAGACAAAAAAATAAAAGGCCTGCAGCGCAATGCCGCAAGCCTTTTCCGGGCTGTGAAGCCCATGCGTCTGTGCTTAACGGGTAAACCGATTTATCAGACGCTCCCCGGCGGGTAAGCCGCAAAACCCTGCCGAAGCTCAATATATAACGCTTGAGCGGTAAGTACGTCAATCGAGCGCTTACCGAACAGCGCGGAAATGTCAAAACCAATCGAAACGTTTATTGCGTTCCCCTTGTTTCTGACTGTATTTTACTCTACACAGCGTTACAAAAGTGCGACAAAATCCGCCGTATGCGAAAAATTTTTTAAAAATTTTTCATATTTTAACCGCCTTTCAATTCAAACCTGAATTTATTACAGAGAAAAAATAAAATAAGTCAACGAATATTGCATAAAAGCATTATTAACGCAGACTTGAAGGCAAAAAATATTGATATAAACCACAATATATGGTATAATCAGCCGCAAAGGATGTGATTATATGCGTTTCAGATATCCCAACGAAATAAAAAACGTTTCGGGCGACAATTCAGAAGTAATCACGGAATATGACGGCTCAAAATGCGCCGTTTATATCAAAGCGGGAAAGAGCCCGGAATTTTTTGAGCTTATCTGGAAGCTGACCGATAACGAAATAAGGCGCGAGAGCGTCAAAGTGCTCGGTGACGCGTGGGAGAGAAGCTACGGCGAGCTCGAATGGAAGGCGCCCGACGCGCAAAGACCACTGCCCTGGTATTTTGCGGTTTCAAACGGCAGCGACAGCTCGCCCGACTTTGCCGGCAGATTAACCGAATGCTTCGGCGTCATGACTCAGCCGGACGCTTTTTGCTGCTGGAAATATTCGCCCGATGAAATCAAGCTTCTTATAGACGTAAGAAACGGCGGCAAACCGCTCGACGCCGAAGGAAAAACAATTCACGCAGCGGATATTATTTTTGAGGAATACAGAGACATATCGGCATTTAACGCTCTGAAAGCCTATTGCGCCGTTCTTTCCCCCGCCCCGCTTAAAACAAATCAAATCATTTACGGCTCAAACAATTGGTATTACGCCTACGGCAACACCGATTTTGACGAATTTATGAAAGACGCCGCTCAAACCGCCGGCTTTGCCGAAGGGTGCGAAAACAAGCCCTTTGCCGTTGTCGATGACGGATGGCAGGTAAATTCAACGAATCCTCCGTGGACCAATAACGGCAAATTCCCGGAATTATCCCGTCTTTCAGCCGAAATACGCTCAAAAGGAGTTAAGCCCGGCATCTGGGTGAGGTTTTTATCCGACCAATGCTTTGCTCTTGATATGCCCGATGAGGCAAGGCGCGGAAAAGACAAAAAATATCTCGACCCCACTCACCCCGCCGTTAAAGAGCATATCGTATCAACCGTAAAATCTCTCACTTCAAGCGGTTTTGAGCTGATAAAGCACGATTTTTCCTCCGCGGATATTCTCGGCGGCTGGGGAAATAATATGGGCGACACCGCCGTTTGCTCCGACGAAGGATTTTATGACAGGAGCAAAACGACGGCGCAGGTTATAAAAGATTTTTACAAGCTGATACTTGATAACGCCGGCGACTGCCTGATACTCGGCTGCAACACCGTGAGTCACTTGAGCGCAGGGCTTGTTCACGCTTACAGAACGGGAGACGACACGAGCGGAAGAGAATGGGCAAGAACGCTTAAAATGGGAGTGAACACGCTCGCTTTCCGCCTTTGCCAAAATCATTCGTTTTATATCTGCGACGCGGACTGCGTGGGCATAATGGGCCTTATAGATTACAGGCTCAACAGAGAGTGGCTGAGGCTGCTTTCGATGAGCGGCACGTCACTGTTTGTGTCTTGCAAGCCCGAAGTTCTCAACGAAGAAATTTCCTCAGATATGAAAAAGGCGTTTAAATTCGCCTCGGAGCAAAAAGATGTTTGCGAGCCGATAGACTGGATGGAAACAAAAACTCCGTCAAAATATATGATAAACGGAAAAGAAATCAAATTTGAATGGGAGTAAAGATATGAAAACACCCGAAAGCCTTAAACAAAGAACGAAAGAGTATGCCGAAAAGATAGGCAAATACAGCAAAAAGCTCTCGGCAATGTATGAAAAATGCTATCTCAGCACCATTGAAACCTGCATGGAACGCCTTGATGACGGCACCGTGTTTCTCTGCACCGGGGATATTCCCGCAATGTGGCTCAGAGATTCGACGGCGCAGGTTTCTCATTACATTCCCGCGGCGGTAAACGACGAAGAAACCGCCGAAATCATCAAAGGAGTAATAGCGAGGCAAAGGGATTATCTCAAGCAGGACCCTTACGCCAACGGCTTCAAAAAAGAGCCCGACGACAGGCAGATATTCAATGATATCCCCGCTAACATCCCCATAGTGTGGGAAAGAAAATACGAAATAGATTCGCTTTGCTACCCGATAAGGCTCACGTATCTTTATTACAAAGCTACCGGCGACAAGAGCGTTTTAGGCAGCGACTTTATCGAGAGCGCGAAAATCACCGTAAATCTGTGGAAAACCGAGCAGCATCACTTTGAAAAATCGCCTTACAGATTCACGCGCAAAGACTGCCCCGAGCAAGATACAATTCACAACAACGGAATGGGCAACGAAGTGTCTTACACCGGAATGACGTGGTCGGGTTTCAGACCGAGCGACGATGCCTGCGTTTACGGTTATCTCGTCGCTTCAAATATGTTTGCCTGCGTTGAGCTCGGGCATCTTACGGAAATGCTCGGCGACATAAATTACGATATAAACTTCATAAACGAATGCAAAACGCTTAAAGAAGAAATCGAGAGCGGCATCAAAAAATATTCCATTGTCAAAGATAAATACGGAAATGACGTTTACGCTAACGAAGTTGACGGCAGGGGAAATTATTTCTGCTATGACGACGCAAACGTTCCCTCTCTGCTCTCAGCGCCTTATCTCGGCTATTGCAAAGCGGACGATGAGATATATCTGAACACGAGAAAATTCATTCTGAGCAAGGATAATCCTTATTATTACACCGGCAAATACGCAAAGGGAGTGGGCAGCCCTCACACCCCGAAAGGATATATATGGCATATCGCCCTCTCGATGCAGGGGTTAACGACCGACGACCCCGATGAAATAAGAGAATTGCTCGGAATGCTCGAAACGACCGACGCCGGCACTCTGCTCATGCACGAAGGCTTCAACGCCGATAACCCCGATGAATTCACAAGACCGTGGTTCACCTGGAGCTGCTCTCTCTTTGCAGAACTCTGCGAAAAAGCAGTAGACGAAGGGATAATAGGGTGAGGGGTGGAACAAAGTGTATCGCTCGTTTCCGGATAAGGAAAAAGTGATATATCTTGCTTTCACTCGATGTGATATGTTTGCCTTACGGCAAACGTGATATTTTTCGCTGACGCGAAAAGTGATATTATATCCGCCGTAAACTGCGCGCAGCGCAATATCACTCGGCGTAAAGCCGAATATAACTGCACCGCAATATAACTCGCCGAAGGCGAATATAGCTGAAAAATCCTCGTCTTTTGACGAGGATTTTTCTGGCCCGCCGGAAGGGATTTGAACCCCCGGTCTTCGGAATCGGAATCCGATGCATTATCCAGCTATGCTACCGGCGGAAGGCATTATGATATAAAAATGTGCAGAAAATATATGATTATATATGGTAATAAAATAAATTAAAATATCGGAAACGGGTTAATCAATTCTGATTGAGTCTATTTCCGCCTCTATTTCTTTGAGCACGAGGTTAATGGCTTTTTGCTTTGGGCCGTTTACGGTGCAGGCTGCCGCGCCGGCATGTCCGCCGCCGCCGAGTCTGCCGCAAATTTCGGATGCGTCAACGTCGCCGTTGGTTCTGACGGAAACCTTAAACGAGCCGTCCTTTTGCTCTTTCATAAGCACGCCCACGAGCACTCCCTCGACCTGCCTTGTGAGGTTAGCCAAAGGAGCGGTTTCGGTTTCGTCCGAGCCCGTTTTCTGATACATATCGCGCGTAACGCAGATGAGAGCGCATCTTTCCGAAAAATAAAACCTCATATCGTTGAGCGCAAGCCTTTCGAGGGCGGCGTAGGTTTTGGTTTTAGTTTCAAAAAACGTTTGCACCACCTTGAAGGTTTCCGCGCCCTTTTCGGCAAGCTTTGCGGCGATTTCAAACGTGCGCACGGTCGTGTTGCCGAAGCGGAAACAGCCGGTGTCGGTTGAAATGCCCGTGAACAGAGCGGTCGCTATTTTGGGCGTTATCTCAACGCCCATTTTGGTGATAATGAAATAGACTATTTCTACGGTAAAAAAATGTCTCGACGTGTTTGCGCCGATGGTAACGTTCTACGTTTCGGTATTGAAAGACGGCAAGGCGATAAAGGACGTAAACGGCGTTAAGCTCGCTGCCGAGCAGCTTATTGTCCGCAACGTCCACGGCAACGATGTGCTCGGGCTCAAAATCGAGCGGCTCAATGCCGTCAAGCAGCATATCAAAGTCACGCGTGAATTTATCGCCGCACTTGATATTCACTTTTTTGCCGATAGAGGCGAGAGCTCTCGCAAGAGCCGCCGCGCTGCCTACCGTGTCTCCGTCGGGAGAAATGTGGCAAAGAAGCAGAAAATTATCATTTGACTGAAAATATTTTGCCGCTTCGTCAATGTTAATCATCATCGTTATCATCTCCGCTTTCGGGCACAACCGAATTTATGAGGCCCGCAATGCGCATACCCTTTTCTATTGAGTCATCCGCTATGAATTTAAGCTCGGGAGCCTTGCGAAGGTGAAGCCTCTGCCCCACCTCGCGGCGAATGTATCCCGTAGCGTTAGAGAGAGCCTTGACGGCTGTTTTTGCCGTGTCTATCCCGTCATAAGCGCTGATATAAACCTTTGCGAATGAAGCGTCGGAGCTGACGTCAACGTTTACGACGGTCAGCATCTTATCCTGCACTCTCGGGTCTTTCAGCTCGCGGATTATGGCGGCAATCTCTCTTTTAATATCCTCGGATACCCTGTCTATTCTGTAACCTGCCATGGCAAATCCTCTTTAATCTCTGTATTCCTCGGTGATGTAGAATTCGAAAACGTCGCCTTCTTTAATATCGTTAAACTTCGTGAGGCCTATGCCGCAGTCAAAGCCCGAGGCAACCTCTTTAACGTCGTCTTTAAATCTGCGAAGAGAGGCAATCTCGTCTTCGGTGACTACTATGCCGTCGCGCACGACTCTGACCATAGAGTTTCTCGTGACCTTGCCGCTTGTTACGTGGCAGCCGGCGATGTTGCCGATTGACGAAATCTTAACGACCTGACGAACCTCGGCTCTGCCCACGTCAACGTCTCTGTATTTCGGCGCGAGCATACCCTTGATGGCTGCCTCGATTTCGTTTATGCAGTCATAAATAACTCTGTAGCATCTGATGTCAACGCTGTCACGCTCGGCATTTTCCGCAGCGGCAGCGTCGGGTCTTACGTTAAAGCCGACTATAATCGCGTTTGAAGCGTTGGCAAGCATAACGTCGCTGTCGTTGATTGCGCCGACGCCCGTGTGGATAATCTTAACCTTAACCTCGTCGTTTGAGAGCTTGACAAGGCTCTGTTTAACGGCTTCCGCGGAGCCCTGAACGTCCGCTTTGATTATGATGTTGAGGTCCTTAAGCTCGCCCTCTTTAATGGAATCAAAGAGATTTTCAAGCGTGACCTTCTGGAATTCTTTAAACTGCTCTTCTTTTGCCTTGGACTTTCTCTGCTCAACGAGCTCTCTCGCAAGGCGCTCGTCGTTAACGGCATCAAACGCGTCGCCCGCCTGCGGCACCTCGTCAAGACCCATTATTTCAACGGGAACGGACGGGCCTGCTTCGTTAACCTTTCTGCCCTTGTCGTCGGTCATAACTCTTACTCTGCCGACCGAAGTGCCGGCTACGATGATGTCGCCGGATTTAAGCGTGCCGTTTTGAACGAGAAGGGTCGAAACGGGGCCTCTGCCCTTATCGAGCCTTGCTTCAATGACAACGCCCTTCGCGCGGCGGTTGGGGTTAGCCTTAAGCTCCTGCATTTCGGCAACGAGCAAAATGGATTCGAGCAGCTTGTCGATGCCCTGCTTCGTAACGGCGGAAACGGGCACGCAAATGGTTTCGCCGCCCCACTCTTCGGGAACGAGCTCGTATTCGGTGAGCTGCTGAAGCACTCTGTCGGGATTTGCGGTGGGTTTATCCATCTTGTTGATGGCAACTATAATCTGCACTCCGGCGGCTTTGGCGTGGTTAATGGCTTCAATGGTCTGAGGCATAATGCCGTCGTCCGCCGCAACAACGAGCACGGCGATATCCGTTGCCATTGCGCCTCTCAAACGCATTGACGTGAACGCCGCGTGGCCGGGAGTGTCAAGGAAGGTGATATTCTCACCGTTAACGACAACTCTCGACGCGCCGATGTGCTGAGTTATGCCGCCCGCTTCGCCCGAAGTGACGGAAGTGTTTCTGATAGCGTCAAGAATTGAAGTTTTGCCGTGGTCAACGTGGCCCATTACCACCACGACGGGGTCTCTCTTAACGAGCGACTCCTGATCGTCTTCGCTGTCGTCAATAATTCTGTCTTCAATGGTAACAACGACGAGCTTTTCCGCCTTTGCGCCGAGCTCCTCAGCCACTATTGCGGCGGTGTCGTAATCGAGCACGTCGTTTATAGTTGACATCTGACCGAGCGCAAACAGCTTTTTGATAACGTCAGCCGCGGTCCTCTTGAGCATTGCCGCAAGCTCGCCGACGGTTATCTCCTCGGGAATCTTAACGTGAAGCTGAGGCTTCTTTGCTCTTTCGGCGGCAATTCTCTCAAGTCTCTCTTTTTCGGTCTCGCGTCTGTGAGGACGGTTGCCCTGCTTTCTGTATTGCTTGCTCTTCTGATTTATCTTTTGCTTTGCGGGGCCCTTTTCCATGGCGCTCGCAGAGGAAGCGGGGGCGATCTGCTCATATTTCTCATTGTATTTCTCAAGGTCAACGTTGTCGGACCTGAGATTTACGGTAGTCTGCTCGCCCTTCGTTCTGGGCTGAGCCGCCTTGCTGCTGTCTTTCTTTTTGGTCTCCTTGCTCTTCTGAGGCATTGCGGGCATCTGAGGAGCTTTGGAGGAACGGCCGTCGGCGTCTTCGTTTTTGATTTTGCCTTTTTCGGCTTCTTTCTCTTTTTTCTCGGCAGGCTTTTCTTCTTTTGCCTTGTCCTTTTTCTTTGCCGCCTCTTTTTCTTCGGCGGCTTTTTCCTTTTCGCTCTTTTCGGGCTTTGCCTTTTCTTTGCTCTTTTCGGGCTTCTCGCTCTTTTCGGGCTTTTCGTCCTCTTTAGGCTCCTCGGCTTTTTCCTCCGCCTTCTCCTCTTCGCCGGCGGGCTTTGAGGTGAGCTCAAAGTAAGGCTCGAGGCTTTCGAGAGCGTGGGCCTTTACGAGATGCTCAAAAATCATATTGAGCTCGTCGTTTTCAAGATTTGACGTGCGGGTCTTTTTACCCTCAAAATACTTTGAGAGAATATCGATAATGTCGTTAGGCTTAAGTCCGAAATCTTTTGCAATATCGGAAACTTTGATTTTAGTGTTAATCATTCACATTCTCCTCCGCGTTTTCATCGAGCGCTTTAAGCATGGCCTTTGCGAAGCCCTCATCGTTCACCGTGAGCACCGCAGATTTAAGGGCGGTCGCTCTGCCTATTTCTTCCATATCGGCTTTTACGGTGACCGTTTTTAAATCGAGCCTTGCGTACTCACATTCCTTTTCGATTTCCTTCCTCAGTCTCTCGGAGGAATCACTGCTGAAAATGCACAATTTCGCTTTCTTAGCTTTAATTGACTCCAATGAACTGTCGTGCCCGCAGCTTAATCTGCCGGCCTTGCGGCACATTCCGAGAAGAGAGAGAAATTTGGATTCATCCATTTTCCAGCTCTTCCTCCAATCCGCCGAAAATTTCGTCGGGTATTTCGCAGGAAAACGCGCTTTGAAGCCTTTTTGCTTTAACAGCCTTTGCAAGGCACTCTTTGTCTTTGCAAATATAAGCTCCCCTGCCGGGCTTTTTGCCCGTAAGGTCAACGGATATTTCGCCCTCGGGGCTTCTCACTATGCGAACGAGCTCTTTTTTGGGCTTCATTTCACCGCACCCCGTGCATTTTCTCATGGGAACACTTCGACGAACAGCCATCAGTCAGTCTCCTTGTGAATTATTCATCAAAATTTATAACCGGCTCTTCAAACTCCGGATTAATGTCTATCTTCCAGCCCGTGAGCCTTGCGGCAAGCCTTGCGTTCTGGCCCTTGTTGCCTATGGCGAGCGAAAGCTGATTGTTGGGCACGACCACTCTGCAGCTTCTTTCTTCTTCGCTGAGTATCTCAACGGAGATAACGTCTGCGGGAGCGAGAGCGGCGGCAACGTAATTTGCCGGATCGTCGCTGTAGCTGATAAGGTCTATCTTTTCACCGCCGAGAGCGTCAACGATGTTGTTTATTCTCTGGCCTCTCTGGCCTATGCAGGCGCCTACGGGGTCAACGTTTTCGTCGGAAGAATAAACCGCTATCTTGCTTCTTGAGCCCGCTTCGCGAGCTATCGACCTTATCTCAACCGTGCCGTCAACTATTTCGGGCACTTCTATCTCAAGCAAACGCCTTACAAGGCCGGGATGAGTTCTGGATATTCTTGCCTTGGGGCCTCTGGGAGTTTCGACAATCTCGGTAACGTAAACCTTGGTGTACTCGCCCTCTTTGAAATTATCGTTAGGCAGCTGCTCGCTTCTGGGCAGCCTCTCTATGACCTTGCCGATTTCTATGAAAGCGTCGAGCGTGTCGGGGTCTATGCGGTTTATCTTGCAGGTGGCAAGCTCCTGGTTCTTTTCCTGCAGCTCCTGAATCTTGCGCTCGGTTTCGGCGTCTTTGATATTCTGGCGCAGGATGTGCTTGCCCTTAACGGCGGCGATACGGCTGACCTCTTTGGTGTTGAGCTCGATGTCGATGGTGTCGCCTATATCGACTCTCTTCTTAATCTTCTTTGCGTCTTCGAGAGTGATTTCTTCGTATTCATCCTCTACCTGCTCGACCACTCTCTTTTGAATATAAATCTTGAGGGTGCTCTTTTCGGGATTGATGTCGCAAAAAACTATATCTCTGTCGCCGTAATCTCTTTTAACGGACGACACTATTGATTTTGAAATCGCGTCGTAAAGCGCTTCAACGGGCACGCCCTTTTCATGCGCCATAGCCTCTACTGCTTCAAAGAATTCGTTGTTTTTCATTTTTTCAAATCAGTCCTTTCAAAAATCAATCAAAGTCATCCAAACGAATGTATGACGTTTCTTTTTTGTCTATGTTCATTGCGCTGCCGTCTTCAAGCCTCAAAACTATCGACTTGCCGTCGCTGCTTTCGAGCACTCCGGAATATTCGCGCTTGCCGTCAACGGGCCTTATGAATTTGACCTTGATGTCGGCGCCGATAAACTTTTCAAAATGCTCGGGTCTTACGAGGTCTCTCTCAAGCCCGGGCGATGAAACCTCAAGCGTATAGCTGTGGTCTATCGGGTCAAGCTCGTCGAGAGGAGCGTCGAGCGCTTTGCTCATTTCTTCGCAGTCGTTGATATTCACTCCGCCGTCTTTGTCTATAAACACTCTCAGAAACCAATCGGCTCCCTCTTTAACGAAGCGAACGTCCCAGATTTCGAGCCCGAGCCCGTCGGCTATGGGCTCCGCAAGCTCTCTGACCGCAGCGGCTATATTGCCGCCTTTTCCGTTTGCCATAGTTAAGCTCCTTTTTTGCAAAAACAAAAGAGCAGGTCGCCCTACTCCTTTGCTTACTCTGATATTCTAACTGTGAAGAATTATACTACTCCGTTCACGGAATGTCAATAGTTTTTTATTATTTATAATAACGCGGCAGTGAAATTCCAAGTTATTCCGCGATTATCACTTGTAGCTTACCGTGAAGCAATGTGATTTGATGCCGTATTTCAGCACCTTCGCTCTGAACGTATTGCCGCTCATTTCAACTCCGCCGACGCTTATCTTGATGACGTAGCCGGTTTTGGAATCTATTGACGCGTCGTGTGAAACGATTTTAATCCAGGTTGAGGGGTCTTTGCCGAGGTTGATCGTTACTTTCTCGGCCTTTGCGTATGCCTGGATAAGGTCGTACATTTCCTGAGCGGTGTAGGTCTTTGTGGAATATTGACGCGGCTCGGGGCTCGTGATGCCGCCCTTGAGGTAGGGTATCTCTTCGCCGCCCCAAACGGAAGTTGACGAAGCGGTTTTGCCCGCGGCGCTCGCGAAGTAATAAGTCTCGGCGGGCTTTCCGTTGTATTCAACGTATTTCGCGCTGGGAGTGTCGGAAGCCTTTGACATGCCGAGCACCGCCATAACAGCCTTTTCAACGTTGGTGCCCGTGTAGCTGAAGGACGCCTTGTAAGCCTGGCCGGAGCCGTAGCCGTAAAGCTTTGAATAGGTGTAGGACGCAACCGCCTGGGCTTTGAGAGCCTCAGTGGGAGAGCTCTCGCCTATCTCCTGGGCGACCGTCTTGCAAAGGAACTCGAGCAGCGACACCGTAGCGCCGTTTTTGGTAACGTTTTTGGGCGTTGCCGAGTCGGTTTTAATGCTCGTGCCGGGGTAATAATAAGCAAGTATCTCGTCGTACTTTTTGCCGTCGTTCGCAAGCTTTATCGCGCCGTCCTGGCTCATGCCCACGCCGTGGCCGTAGCCGTAAACGCCGAAGGTAAACTTGCCGGACATATCTTCGGTATCCGAAGGCTTAGTCCAGGTGTCGTCATAGGGATTTTTAACGTATTTGAGCGGGTCTACCCTCTCCATGCTGCTGCCCGCTCCGCTCCAGACCTCAAAGTGAAGGTGAGCGGTTTTGGCATTTCCCGTTTTGCCGATATATCCCAGAAGGTCGCCCTTCTTGACGGCGTCACCGGCTTTGACCGAGATGGACTTTGCCTGGCCGTAAAAAGTTGAGAGCGTTGACGAGTGGGAAACCTGCACGCAGTTGCCGAAGCCGGAATTGTTTTTACCGTCGTTCAGAGCGATGGAAACAGTGCCGTCCTTAACGGCGTAGAAGGGCTCTCCCTCGCTGTCGCCCGATGAAAGAACGATGTCGATGCCGCCGTGGTAGTTTCCCGCCGAATCGGTGGGATAACCCTCGGAAATGTAGCTGCTCTTACTGAGCGGCCAGCGCATATCCGACGAAACGACCGGAGTTGTGGGCGTTTCGGGATTTGTGGGGATAGTGATGTCTCCGATATTTCCTCCGATAAAGTTTGCGGCAAATTGAAGGAAAAGCATCAGAACAGACATGAGCAGAGAAAGAAGCTGCTGCATAAATCATACCTCCTTGTTTTAAGGTTATCTGCTCAAAAAGCAAAGCGAAAAAGCGATGGCGTACTGAGCGAGATAATATGAAGTGTGGTTTACTATAATATCAACGGGTCTGTTTTTTCCGTCTCCGAAATAAGTGCCGTTGAGTATAAGATCCGAAAAAAGGAAGAGAATGCTTGCGATAAAGAAAACGTCAAGCGGAATACATTTGAACGAATAAAGAATCGCGAAAGAGCCCGAGAAAGCGGAAATTGAAATAACGACCGGGCTGTAAGCGGCAACTATTCCCTTGAATTTGCCGTATTTCACCTTCATGAGGTCTTCCGTAAGCAGCACCACAACGCAGAAAGCCGCGGAAATAAGAACAGGCACTATGATATACATGGGGTGACCCTTGACGTAAAACCTCGTTATAAGACCCGCGTCGTAAACGAGGTGGCCGAAAAGAAAAACCATAAAGCCTGCGTAGGTGTAAGGAATGCCGCTTTCGGGGTGAGTGAATTTAAGGTCGAGCCAGATATCGCCGAGCAAGCCGAAAAGAAGCCCGAGGATAACGAACGCGCAATATCTCGCATCCTCCCTGCCGAAGCCGTTGGCGGCAAGAGCGCACACGGCAACGCACATAAAGCCGAGGGAGGTAAACGATTTCAAAACGGTAGTCCACGGTGAGCATCCTTTAATGCGGAAATGCTGAAACACCGCGAGCATAACCATTCCGAGCGCAGTAAAAATAATCGGAAAGAGCATAGGTGATCCCCCATTCAAAATTCATCATACATCATCATACATACGGGAGTTTTTACAGCGCGTTTACTATTTTTTTGAAGTGTTCTCCTCTCTCCTCAAAGCAGGTGTACTGGTCAAACGAGCTGGTCGTGGGCGAAAGCAAAACGATGTCGCCCGGCTGAGCGGCTTTGACCGCCTCTTCGACCGCCTGCTCAAGGTTTTCGACCACCGTGCCCTCGCCTACAAGCTCCTTAACGAGCCTCGGGCCGCACACGCCGTAGCCGATTACCTTTTTTACACCGGAGAGATTTTTTTTGAGCTCGCTCATCGAAAGCCCTTTTTCAAAGCCGCCGACAAGCAGGATAATGCCTTTATCAAACGATTTGACTGCCGTGATCGTAGCGTCCGTGTTGGTGCCCTTTGAGTCGTTATAATAGCGGACGCCGTCTTTTTCTCTGACAAATTCTATTCTGTGCTCAACGCCGTTAAAGCCGCTCACAACTTCGGTGATAATATCATTTGAAATGCCGAGCGCTTTCGCGGCGCAAACCGCAATGGTGATATTCTGCAGGTTGTGCCTGCCGACAATCTTTATGCAGTCGAGCGGCAAAACCTTTTCTCCCCTGTAAACGATATATCCGCCGTCAATAATGACGGAAGCGGATTTGTTTTCGAGTGAAAAATCCGTTATATCGCAGTTTACGGGGTATTTGCCGACGTATTCGGCAAGCACCGGGTCGTCGGTGTTAAGAATAAACACGTCGCCGCCCTGCATGTTGCGGTAAACTTCCGTTTTGGATTTATAGTAATTGTCAAGCCCGCCCATAAAATCAACGTGGTCGGGGGTGAGGTTTATTATCGTTGCGACCTCGGGTCTGAATTTATCAATATTGACAAGCTGGAAGTTTGAAATTTCAAGAGCGATGTAGTGACCGCCCTCTTCCATAAGCCCGTTTTCGAGCACGGTTTCGCAAAGAGGAACGCCGATATTGCCGCAAACGTGCGCCTTGCCGGGGAAAGCTTTCGCAAGGATTTCGTAAACGAGGGTCGTGGTTGTCGTTTTGCCGTTTGTGCCGGTAACGGCAACGTAATGCTGAGGCTTTGCCACCCGATAAGCAAGCTCTATTTCGGTTATCACGGGCACACCGTTCGCATTCAGCTTCTCAATGAGAGGGCTTCTGTAAGGCACGCCGGGGTTTTTAACGCAAAGGTCGTATTTTTTGTCAAACACCTCGGGCTCCTGCCCCGTTACGGTAACGCCCAATTTTTCGAGCTCGGGCAATTCGGGAATGTCTTCTTTTGATTTCGTTTCGGAGAGAGTTATTTTCGCTCCGAGTATGTTAAGCACTTTTACGGCAGCCATTCCGCTTCTCGCGAGGCCGACCACAAGCACCTCTTTGTCTTTTAAGTCCATGCGAGTCCTTCCGTCCGCCGCCTTCGGGCAGACTAACCTAATGTAATTTTATTTATTATAATACTTTTGTTACACTTTGTCAAATTTGCCGTATGTTTTGCTTTTGATAACGCAAATCGAGGAACGCGCATATCTTTTTTCAGCCGCAACGCTCCCCGATTTTAATTCGTTATTTTGCCTCTCTCAGCTTTGAAACAAGCTCCCGGGTCGTTTCTATCGCGTAATCGATTTCTTCCCGGGTATTTTCTCTCGACAGAGTAAATCGCAGAGAGCTTTTTGCCTGCTCCCTCGTTTTGCCTATGGCGAGCAAAACGTGGCTCGGCTCGAGAGAGCCCGACGCGCAAGCGGAGCCTGCGGAAACGCAAACGCCCCTGCTGTCAAGCAAAAAGAGCAGCGCCTCCCCTTCTATGCCGTCAAAGCATATATTTACAGTGCCGGGCAGCCGGTTTGCCCCTCCGTTAACGGACGTGCCCGGTATTGAGAGCAGCCCCGCTTCAAGGCGGTCTCTGAGCTCTTTCACATACAAATTATTTTGCTCCATGCCCGAAACGGCTTCTTCAAGCGCCGCCGCCATTCCGACGGCTCCCGCAACGTTTTCGGTGCCGGCTCTTTTGCCCCTCTCCTGCGCTCCGCCGAGAATAACGCTGTCTATCGGCACGCCTTTTCTCACGTAGAGAGCGCCTATGCCCTTGGGCCCGTGAAATTTATGGGCGGAAAGAGTGAGCATATCAACGCAGTCACGGTCAACGTCCAATTTTATATAGCCCGCCGCCTGAACGGCGTCCGTGTGGAAAATAACGCCCTGTTCCCTGCAAACGGCGCCGATTTCCGCAACGGGCTGAATCGCGCCTATCTCGTTGTTTGCGTACATAACGGAAACGAGGCAGGTCTTTTCGTTAATAGCTCTGCGGACTTTTTCGGGCGAAACAATGCCGTTTTCATCCGGAGAAATGAGAGTTACTTCGAAGCCCTCTTTTTGAAGCTTTTCAAGAGGTTTTAAAACCGCGTGATGCTCAAAAGCGGTTGAAACTACGTGCGTTTTGCCGATTTCAGCGCCATTTTTCGCCGCCGACAAAATCGCCTGACAGTCCGACTCCGAGCCGCCGGAGGTAAAGGTTATTTCCGATGGAGAAGCGCCTATCAGCCCGGCAATCGTTTTTCTCGAATCCTCAAGCGCTTTTTTAGCCCTCTGACCGTATGAATGGCTTGAGGAAGGGTTTGCGAAATTCTCTTTAAAAATCGGCTCCATTGCGCTTAAAGCGCTGCCGCTGAGCGCCGTCGTCGCGGCGTTGTCAAGATATACCGTCATACGCTTCCCCCGATTTGCTGATTATCTTTTTCGCCGTCTTTGCGGTAAGGCACTTTAAGGATTTTTTTGAACATGCCCGACCAGAAAGGCAAAGCGCACAAGGCGGTCAAAGCGACCGACACGATAAGCTCGTAAACGAGCAGCTTTGAGGTGAAAAATCCGTCAATGTGAAGCGGGTCGCTGACGAGACCGAACCAGAGAGTTTTGAAGAAAAAGTGAAGGGCGTAAATCTGAAGGCTGCGGGCGCCCACCCGTGAGAATACGCTCTCTTTTTCTCCGCCGGGAGTGAGCGAAATAACGGCGCAGCCCATGAGCGCCGAAACGGCGTAACAAATGAGCCTCAGAAGGAACGAAAGCGGATAGCCGGGCTTTACCCTGCCGAAGGGATTTCTGCCCGAAAACAGGAATTTCATATCCTTTATTTCATCATAGCACAGAATCGTTACGGCAATCGCCGCCGCAATGATGATAACTGAAACAATCTTCATCTTTTTTGTCGAAAGCTTTTCCTTCACCTTGTCGGGGTCAAGGCAGTAGCCCGCGAAATAAAACGGGAAAAATACGATTATTCTCGAAAGGCAGAGAAAATCGCCTATATCGTTGTCATAACCCGCGACAAGCGCCAGCAAAATCGAAAAAATGAAAACGTATTTTTTGTCAACTTTTTTAAGAGCGATAATGAGCAGGCTGAAGGCAAAAAGGCAAAAAGCGTACCAGGGAACGCTGCCGTCAGAAAACAGGTGAAACGCTGGCTTCGCGCCGTTTACAATCCATTTCGCGATAAAATCGAGAACCTTTATGAAAAGGTAAAGAACGAGAAAAGAGAATATTTTGTCATACCGTTTTTCGTCAACGTTCCTCTTGCCGAAAAGACCCGATATGAACATAAAAAGCGGCATGTGAAAAGTGTAAATTATAAACCTCAGGCAGCCCGTGGCAAACGACACCTCGGCGTAAATATCCGCAATGTGGCCGAGCACCACGAGAAAAATCAGAATGAATTTTACGTTATCCCACTTTACGTCTCTTTTCTTTATCGCTTCGGGCATTTTTTCACCTTCTTTTTCACAATGTTAGCACACGGAGCGTTCTTTTTCAAGTTTTTCCTTTTTTCGATAAAATCTTCTTGAGTATGGTAAAAAGTTATGTTACTATATCATTGAATTTTTACGGCTTTTTTGAGCCGTATACGGAGAGGTGTATGTTATGAGTTTACCAATCGCCGTGCAGCTTTATTCCGTCAGAGACGAGATGGAGACCGACTTTTACGGCACAATCAAAAAAATGAAAGAGCTCGGATACGACGGCATTGAATTTGCCGGACTTTTCGGTCAGTCGCCGAGTGAAATCAAAGCGTTTTGCGAAAAAGAGGGAATAACCCCCATTTCGGCTCACGTGCCCTATTACGACATGCTCGAAAATCCTGAGAAGGTGCTTTCCGATTATGCCGAAATAGGCTGCAAATACGTTGCGGTGCCTTATCTCACCGAAGAGTGCAGGCCCGGCACGGAAGGCTTCCCCGCCACTATCGAGGGAATAAAAAAGATAGCCGAATCGGCAAAGAAGCTCGGCATTCAGCTTCTCTATCACAATCACGATTTTGAGTTTGTCAAAATTGACGGCAAATACGCTCTCGACGTGCTTTATTCCTCCGTCAGCGACGACCTGCTCAAAACCGAGGTTGACACCTGCTGGGTAAAGGTTGCGGGAGTTGACCCCGCGGAATACATTCTCAGCTACACTTCCCGCTCCCCCGTCGTTCACCTCAAGGATTACACGGCGAGCGGCAAAAGAGTGGGCAACCTTTACAAGCTCATAGGCATTGATGACGACGGCGAGCAGGCAGGCGAAGACACCTTCTCATTCATGCCTCTCGGCAGAGGTCTTCAGGACGTGCCCGCGCTGCTTGAAGCGAGCAAAAAAGCGGGAGCGGAATGGGTCATCGTTGAGCAGGACGAGCCTGCGAAGGGCGAGAGCCGCATAGATTCCGTTAAACAGAGCATTGAATATCTCAAATCACTCGATTGGTAATAACGAAAGGAGAAAAACATGGTAGATAAAATTCTTGACGCTTTTAAAGAAGTCAGAGCCGAAGAAAAAGAAAGAGACTACGATCAGAAGCTCAAGGTAGGCATCATCGGCACCGGCTGGATTGCCGAGGCTCACGTGAACGCCTACAAAAAGTGCCCCGACGTTGAGATAGTCGCTCTTGCCGACCTCATCCCCGGCAAGGCGGAAGCTTTCTGCGAAAGATATAACGTCGGCGACGACGTAAAGTTTTTCCCGAGCCACAAGGAGCTTATCGACTCCGGTCTTTGCGACGCGGTGAGCGTTTGCACCTACAACGCGACTCACGCGGAATGCACCATTTACGCCCTTGAGCACGACGTGAGCGTATTGCTCGAAAAGCCCATGTGCGTAACTCTCGACGAAGCGGTTGCTATCTGCAGAGCCGAAAAGAAGACCGACGCAGTGCTTTCAATCGGCTTCCAGCCCCGTTTTGACGAAAACATGAAGATGCTCAAAAGAGTTGTTCAGAGCGGCGAGCTCGGCAAGATTTATTATATCCAAACCGGCGGCGGCAGACGCAGAGGCATCCCCACCCCGTTCGGCACCTCTTTCATTGAAAAAGAGACTGCGGGCATAGGCGCTCTGGGCGACATCGGCTGCTATTCTCTCGATATGGTGCTCAACTCAATAGGCTATCCCAAACCCCTGACCGTTACGGGCTATAAATCCGATTATTTCGGAAAATCACCCGATTACGAGCACAGCGACGTTTTCAGCGTTGACGACTTTGCCGCAGGCTTCATCCGCCTTGAGGGCGACATCATTCTTGACTTCCGCATTGCGTGGGCAATGAACCTCGACACTCCGGGCGACACCATCATAATGGGCACGAAGGGCTCCGTGAGAGTGCCTTCAACCGAGTGCTGGAACGGCTCCATAGGCGGCCCGCTCGTGATTTATCATGAGATAGCCGGCGAGCAGATCGAAACCGTGATCCCCGAAAAGGACAACAGCGAAAACTGCTTCGACATAAAGATTCGCTCCTTCTGCGACGCCGTTAAAGAGCACGGCGAGGCTCCCGTTCCCTGCAGCGAAATTCTTTATAATCAGGCAATCATAGACGGCATCTGCCGCTCAGCGGAGCTCGGAAGAGAAATAGAAATCGAAATTCCCGAAATTTAAGGGAAAAATATAAAGGAGATTTAACTGTATGGTACTTGCAGCAGTAGGCAAAAACGGCACCGGTAAGGACTTTTTCCTTGAATACGTTGCAAAAACTTACGACTTCCCCATGATTTCCATAGGCGACGTGGTAAGAGAGCTTGCGGCGGCCGACGGGCTTGAGCTGACGAGAGATAATCTGCACGCTACGTCAAAAAAATACATGAGCGAAAACGGGCAGACCTTTTTCCCGGAAATGATAGTGAAGAAGATAAAGGAAAGCGACAGCAAAAACTATCTTGTTTCCGGCATAAGGCCGCCTTCGGACATCGAGGTTTTCAAGAAAGCGTTCGGCGATAAGTTTGTGCTCGTTGACGTTGTGATAAGCGACGATGAGGTCAGATATCAGAGAATGCTCGCAAGAGGCTCCGAGAGAGACGGCAAGAGCGTTGAGAAGCTGCGTGAAAACGACGTTCACGAGGAAGAGATCTTCCACACGAGCGAGAGCGAAAAAATGGCGGACTACGTGCTTAAAAACGACGGCTCCGTTGATGATTTTTACGCCTCGGTAAAGGATTTTTACGACAACTATCTTTCCGCAAAGCTCGATTGAATTCTCAAAAATATCGGCTTTAAATCAGCCCTCCGCAAAGCAAAACGCGGAGGGCTTTGCCATGCCCCGAAAATCCGACCGAAAAGCGCAAAACGGGCGATGAAATTCGCGAAAATCAAAAGAAAAAAATGCGGCTGATTTTTTTGCAGTGAAAAGCCGTTTGCGCTATATACCAAAATATCAAAAAATTTTGCCGAAATATTGTGTAAATTGCGATTTTTATTTTTCTACACATAGATACTCTTGACTTGAAAAAAAGGTGATGATATACTACATATAGTATTGAAAAGTTAAAAAGAGGAAGCCCGTTACTGACGGATAATTGTGGAGCACCACAGTGGAACGGAGTTTCTTGAAGCCGACCGTCTGGGCGCCTTGCTTTTTTGAGAGAGCAAGTGCGCTCTTTTGCTTTTCAAAGGAGGTAATTTCATGAAAAAAGTAGGCATTGTAATGGGGAGCGACAGCGACCTTCCCGTGATACAAAAAGCTACCGACACCCTTGACGCTTTGGAGATACCTTATGAGGTGCACGTGTATTCGGCGCACCGCACTCCCGAGCAGGCAAGGGCGTTTGCACTCTCTGCGAGAGAAAACGGTTTCGGAGCGATAATTGCCGCGGCAGGTATGGCGGCGCATCTTGCCGGAGCGATTGCGGCAAACACCACCCTGCCCGTTATAGGCATTCCGTGCAAATCCTCCGTTATGGACGGAGTTGACGCTCTGCTTTCAACCGTGATGATGCCCTCGGGCATTCCCGTTGCGACCGTAGCCGTTAACGGCGGCGCGAACGCGGCTCTTCTCTGCGCTCAGATACTTGCCGTTGAAGACGCTGCTCTTGCCGCAAAGCTCGACGCAAAGCGCGCAAAGGACGCCGAGGCGGTGCTCGAAAAAGACGAAAAAATAAACAAACAGTTTAAGCAATAAACAATTTGGAGGTAATAACAGTGGAAAAGGCAAAACAGCTCTATGAAGGCAAAGCAAAAAAGGTTTACGCAACCGAGGACGACAACTACGTTATCGTTTCCTACAAGGATGACGCCACCGCTTTTGACGGCACCAAAAAAGGCACCATCGCGGGAAAGGGAGTCGTAAACAACCGCATGTCAAACTTCCTTATGCAAATCCTTGAAAAGGAAGGCGTGCCCACTCACTTCGTTGAGGAGATCAACGACAGAGAAACCGTCGTTAAGAAGGTTTCTATCGTTCCCCTCGAGGTCATTATCCGCAACGTTTCCGCAGGCTCTTTCGCAAAGAGATACGGCGTTGAGGAGGGCATCGTTTTTGACGCTCCCACGATAGAGTTTTCTTACAAAAACGACGATCTTCACGATCCTCTCATCAACGACTATCACGCCATGGCTCTTAAGCTCGCAACCGCCGAAGAAATAGAGCAGATAAAAGCGATGGCTTTCAAGGTTAACGACGTGCTCAAGGCATATTTCCTCAAGCTCGGCGTTAAGCTGATAGACTTTAAGCTTGAGTTCGGCAAGACCTCCGACGGCGCAATAGTGCTTGCGGACGAGATTTCTCCCGACACCTGCCGCTTCTGGGATGCCGAAACAAACGAGAAGCTCGACAAAGACCGTTTCCGCCGCGACATGGGCGGCGTTGAAGACGCTTACAAAGAAATGATGCACAGAGTTTTCGGTGAATAAGGAGAACGGCGACATATGGGTGGATTCTTCGGAGCGGTTAACAAAGAGGACGCAATTAACGACGTTTTCTTCGGAACCGACTATCATTCGCATTTAGGCACAAGGAGCGGCGGTATGGCGGCTTATGACCCCGATTTCGGTCTTCAGCGCCAGATACACAGCATTGAAAAAACTCCTTTCCGCACCAAATTTGACAAGGTGTTTGATGAAATGCACGGCCCGGCGGCAATCGGCTGCATAAGCGACACCGACCCTCAGCCTCTGCTTATTAAATCACATCTGGGCACCTTCGCCATAAGCACGATAGGAATTATAAACAACAAGCAGAAAATAATTGACGACTGCATCGACGGCGGCGCAACGTTAAACGCCATGACAAAGGGCGAAACGAACAACTCCGAGCTTATCGGCGCTCTCATCAGCCGCAAAAACAGCTTTGCCGAGGGCATTCGTTACGCTCAGGAAAAGATTGAAGGCACCGCCTCCATTCTCATTCTTACCGAAGACGGCAAAATCATCGCCGCGAGGGACAAGGTCGGCAGGCTTCCGGTAATTCTGGGCAAGCGCGAAGACGGCTACTGCGTTTCGTTTGAGTCTTTCGCATATCAGAAGCTCGGCTATTCCGATTATCGCGAGCTCGGCCCCGGCGAAGCGGTTGAGATGACAGCCGACGGAGTTACCACGCTCACGCCTCCCGGCAAAAAGAAGAGGATTTGCGCGTTCCTCTGGTCTTATTACGGCTACCCGACCGCGACCTACGAGGGCGTAAACGTTGAGGTAATGCGCGTTAAAAACGGCGAAATAATGGCGAGAAACGACAGGGAAAAGGGCTTTGACAGCCACCTTGACTTCGTTGCCGGCGTTCCCGATTCGGGCACGGCTCACGCCATAGGATATTCAAACAACTGCGACACTCCCTTCGGCAGACCGTTCATCAAATACACTCAAACGTGGCTTCGAAGCTTTATGCCGACAAATCAGAGCGACAGAAACAAAGTAGCCAAGATGAAGCTGCTGCCCGTTAACGACCTCATTAACGGCAAAGACCTTCTGTTTGTGGACGACTCCATAGTAAGAGGCACACAGCTCAGAGAAACGGTTGAATTTCTCTACTCAAACGGCGCGAAATCAGTGCACATGCGCTCCGCCTGCCCTCCGATCATGTACGGCTGCAAATATCTCAATTTCTCCCGCGCAACGAGCGATATGGAGCTTATCTCAAGAAGCACCATAATGGAGCTTGAGGGCGAAGAAGGCTTTAAGCACATTGACGAATACTGCGACGGCAGCACCGAAAGAGGCAAAAACCTGCGCAATACGATATGCAAAAAGCTCAACTTCGATTCACTCGATTTCCAAACACTCAGCGGAATTATCGAAGCGATAGGCATTGACGAAGACGAGCTTTGCACCTATTGCTGGAGCGGAAAGGAATAATTTATGAATCTCAATTCCAAATCTGAAAGCTACGCCGCTGCGGGCGTTGACATCACCGCCGGCTACAAAGCGGTTGAACTTATGAAGCAGCACATTGCAAAAACCGTTACGAGCGGCGTTTGCTCTGACGTAGGCGGCTTCGGCGGCCTGTTTGAGCTCGACCTTGAAGGCATTACGAAGCCGGTGCTCGTAAGCGGCACGGACGGCGTTGGCACGAAGCTCAAGCTCGCTTTCCTCATGGATAAGCACGACACCGTGGGCATTGATTGCGTTGCGATGTGCGTAAACGATATCATCTGCTGCGGAGCGAAACCTCTCTTCTTCCTCGATTACATCGCCTGCGGCAAAAACTACCCCGAAAAAATCGCCGATATAGTCAAGGGCGTGTGCGAAGGCTGCGTTCAGAGCGGAGCCGCTCTCATAGGCGGAGAAACCGCCGAAATGCCCGGGTTTTATCCCGTTGACGAATACGACCTTGCGGGCTACTGCACGGGCGTTGTCGATAAGAGCAAAATAATCGACAATTCCGCGATGGCTCCCGGCGACGTTATAATCGCTCTGCCCTCAAGCGGCGTTCATTCAAACGGATTTTCGCTCGTGAGAAAAGTGCTCGACGTTGAAAACGCCGACATTAAGTCCCCCTGCCCAGAGCTCGGCGGCAAGAGCATAGGCGAAACTCTGCTTGAGCCCACGAAGATTTACGTGAAGCCCGTGCTCGCTCTTATTGACGAGGTCAAGGTAAAAGGCATTTCTCACATAACGGGCGGCGGATTTTACGAAAACATACCCAGAAGCATTCCCGACGGACTCGGCGCTCAAATCCAAAAGAGCAGCGTGAAAGTTTTGCCCATATTCAATTTCATAGCGGAAAAGGGCGGCATCAGCGAGAGAGATATGTTCAACACGTTTAACATGGGCGTTGGCATGAGCATAATCGTATCGCCCGAAGACGTTGACAAATCCCTTGAAATTCTCAAGGCGAACGGTCAGGACGCTTACGTAATCGGAGAAATAATAAAATCCGGGGAGAAAATAACGATATGCTGAGAAAAACCGTAAACGGCATTAACGCCGGTATTCTCATTTCCATCGGCGGCACGGTGTTCCTTGCCTGCGAAAACAGATACGCGGGAGCCTTCTTCTTTTCGGTAGCGCTGCTTTGCATCTGCTACAAGGGCTACTCCCTGTTTACCGGCAAGGTTGGTTATCTGCCCGAAAAGCACGGCAAAGAGGAGCTGTCCGTTCTCTTTCTGGGCCTGCTCGGCAACACGATAGCTTCCGCTCTCTGCGGCATTCTTACCGCTTACGCAATTCCCGGCATAAGAGACGCGGCGGCGGTTATCTGCAACGCGAAGCTCGGCCAGCAGCTTCCGCAGTCTTTAATCAGAGGAATTTTCTGCGGCGTGCTGATGTATCTTGCCGTGAGCATTTTCAGAGACCACAAGACTCCGCTCGCAATTCTCTTTTGCATACCCGTATTCATTCTCAGCGGCTTTGAGCACTCAATCGCCGATATGTATTATTTCGCGGCGGCGGGCATATTCTCACTGAGAACTCTCGCCTTCATAGTGACTGTAATTCTCGGCAACTCAATCGGCGCGATTCTTCTCTGCGCGCTGACTTTGTTCAAAGAGGGCAAAAGAAATGAATAATAAAAAAATAAAAATAACGGTGCTCGTTTCCGGAGGAGGCACCAATCTGCAGGCTCTTCTGGACGCTCAGAAAAGCGGTGTGCTTAAAAGCGGCGAGATTTCTCTCGTTGTATCCGACAAGCCCGACGCCTACGCTCTGACAAGAGCCGAAAACGCCGGAGTAAAGACCGCGGTTATCGAAAAAAAGAGCTATCGGGACAAATCCGATTTTGAAAAAGACCTTATTAAGCTCATTGACGACAACAGCACCGACCTTATCATTCTTGCCGGATTTATGGTAATTCTCAGCGAGAATTTCACTTCTCACTTCAGAAACAGAATAATCAACGTTCATCCGTCGCTCATTCCGTCCTTCTGCGGCGAGGGCTTTTACGGCCTGAGGGTGCATAAGGCGGCGCTCGAAAAGGGCGTTAAAGTGACGGGAGCCACGGTGCATTTTGTGAATGAAATTCCCGACGGCGGAGAAATCATAATGCAAAAGGCCGTTAACGTTGAGCCCGGCGACACTCCGGAAATCCTGCAAAGAAGGGTCATGGAGCAGGCTGAATGGATAATTTTACCCGCTTCGGCGGAGGAAGTCAGCAAAAAGATGCTGGCTGAAAGGCAATAAAATCAATAAGGCGACTCAAATAAATCTGTGTGGAGGTATCACAAAATGGACATTTACAAGGTAAACGACATCGGCGAGCTCATCAAAGACAATTCCTACGTAGGCAGAGGAATTGTCGCGGGCAAATCAAGTGACGGCAAGAAGGCAGTTGCCGCCTACTTCATCATGGGCAGAAGCGCAAACAGCAGAAACCGCGTTTTTGCCGAAAGAAACGGCGAAGTTTTCACCGAGCCCTTCGATTCCTCAAAGGTTGAAGACCCGAGCCTCATCATTTACGCCGCCGTTCGCACACTCGGCAATAAGCTCATCGTCACAAACGGCGACCAGACCGACACCATTTATGAAGGCGTCAAGGCGGGCGGCAGCTTTTCGGGAGCTCTCGCAACGAGAGAATTCGAGCCCGACAGCCCCAATTACACGCCGAGAATCAGCGCGGTGCTCAATCTCGACAAAGACAATTTCACCTATGAGATGAGCATTCTCAAGAGCGCGGACGCTGTAGGCTCCGCATGCAACAGATTTACCTTCTCTTACGCTCCGCTTAACGGAGTGGGCCATTTCCTGCACACCTATGTCTGCGACGGCGGCCCCATCCCCTCATTCCAGGGAGAGCCCGAAAGAGTGCAGATACCCGACAGCATAGATGAATTTACAAACACGCTCTGGAACGGTCTTAACGAAGACAATAAGATTTCTCTTTACGTTCGCTACATTGACCTTGAAACCGGAGAAATCGAAAACAGACTCGTAAACAAATACGTTAAATAAGGAGAGGAGAAAAAACATGAAAGAATTTGAACTCAAATACGGCTGCAACCCCAATCAGAAGCCTTCCAAAATATTTATGGCAAACGGCGACGACCTGCCCATAGAGATCCTCTGCGGCAAGCCCGGATACATCAATTTCCTTGACGCTTTCAATTCATGGCAGCTCGTTAAGGAATTAAAGGAAGCTCTCGGCCTCCCCGCCGTAACCTCCTTTAAGCACGTGAGCCCCACCTCGGCGGCGGTCGGCATTCCCCTTTCCGACACTCTCAAGAAGGCCTGCTTCGTTGACGATATAGAAGGCCTTGACGATTCTCCCCTCGCCTGCGCTTACGCAAGAGCGAGAGGCACCGACCGTATGTGCTCCTTCGGCGACTGGGTAGCGCTCTCGGACGTTTGCGACGTTACCACCGCAAAGATGATAAAGAGAGAGGTTTCCGACGGCGTTATCGCTCCCGGCTATGAGCCCGAAGCTCTCGAAATTCTCAAGTCAAAGAGAAAAGGCAGCTACAACATAGTTAAGATCGATCCAGACTACGTGCCGGAGCCCACCGAGCGCAAGCAGGTTTACGGCATCACCTTCGAGCAGGGCAGAAACAATTTTGAAATAAACAAAGAGCTGCTCTCAAACGTTGTCACCGCAAACAAAGACCTGCCCGAAAGCGCAGTGCGCGACCTTATAATTTCACTCATTACTCTTAAATACACCCAGTCAAATTCCGTTTGCTACGCCGTTGACGGCCAGGCCATAGGCGTGGGAGCGGGTCAGCAGTCAAGAATTCACTGCACCCGTCTCGCAGGCTCAAAGGCGGACACCTGGTTCCTTCGTCAGCACGAGAAGGTTCTTAACCTCCCCTTTAAGCCCGACATCGGCAGACCTGACAGAGACAACGTTATCGACGGCTACATCAACAAGAATGAAGAAGACGTTTGCGCAGACGGCAACTGGCAGAAATATTTCACCTCTCAGCCCTCGCCTCTCACCGACGAGGAAGCCAAAGAGTTCCTTGCGAAGCAGACCGACGTCGCTCTCGGCTCCGACGCTTTCTTCCCCTTCAGCGACAACATTGAAAGAGCTTACCGCAGCGGCGTAAAATACATCGCGGAGCCCGGCGGCTCAATCAGAGATGACGCCGTTATCGAATGCTGCGACAAATACGGCATCGCCATGGCGTTCACCGGCATGAGACTTTTCCATCACTGATATAACAAGGAGCCCCGATATGAAACTTTTGGTTGTTGGCAGCGGCGGAAGAGAACACGCCATTATCAAAAAGCTTAAAGAAAACAAAAACGTTGAAACCATTTACGCCCTTCCCGGCAACGGAGGAATAGCCGCCGACGCCGTCTGCGTGCCTATAGGCGCAACGGACATTGACGGAATAACCGATTTTGCCGTAAAGGAAGGCGTTGACTATGCGGTGGTAGCGACCGACGACCCCCTCGTGCTCGGCTGCGTTGACGCTCTTGAGGCAAAGGGAATACCCTGCTTCGGCCCCGAGGCGAAAGCGGCGATAATCGAGGGCAGCAAGGTGTTTTCCAAAAACCTTATGAAAAAATACGGCATACCCACCGCCGAATACGAAACCTTCACCGACCTTAACGAAGCGCTTGCTTACGTTGAAAAAGCTCCCGTGCCGACGGTCATCAAGGCTGACGGTCTCGCTCTCGGAAAAGGCGTTATAATCGCCGAAACTCACGACGACGCGAAGAGAGCCGTAATTTCGATGATGCAGGATAAAGCGTTCGGCAAGAGCGGTGAGAGCGTTGTAGTTGAGGAATTCCTAACGGGCCCCGAGGTTTCGGTGCTTGCGTTCACCGACGGCAAAACCGTTAAGCCCATGGTGTCTTCAATGGACCACAAGAGAGCCGGCGACGGCGACACGGGCCTTAACACGGGCGGAATGGGCACGGTAGCGCCCAATCCCTACTACACCCCCGAGGTTGCCGCAGAGTGCATGGAAAAGATATTCATCCCCACGATAAACGCGATGAACGCCGAGGGCAGAACGTTCAAGGGTTGCCTTTATTTCGGCCTTATGATAACGCCGAACGGCCCCAAGGTCATAGAATACAACTGCCGCTTCGGAGACCCCGAAACCCAGGTCGTGCTTCCCCTGCTCGAAAGCGACCTGCTTGAAATAATGCAGGCCACGACAAACGGCACGCTCGAGAGCACCGAAGTAAAATTTGCCGATAAAAACGCCTGCTGCGTTATCATGGCTTCAAAGGGCTATCCCGTTTCTTACGAAAAGGGCTATGAAATAGCAATACCCGATGAAATTTCGGGCAGCGTTTACGTTGCGGGAGCGGCGCTCAAGGACGGCAAGCTCGTAACGAGCGGCGGCAGAGTGCTCGGTGCGGTCGAAACCGCCGACACTCTCGAAGACGCAGTTAAAGGCGCCTACGAGCTCGTTAAGAAAATATCGTTCGATAACGCATTTTATCGCAGCGACATTGGGGCAAGAGCCCTCAAGGCAGGGAGGTAAAGCCGTGGTATACAGAATTTACGTTGAAAAGAAAAAAGAGCTTGCCTACGAAGCTCAGAAGCTTTGTTCCGACGCGGTAAACCTGCTCGAAATAAAAAATCTTGAGGCGATAAGGCTCTTTAACCGCTACGATGCGGAAAACATAACCGAAGAGCTGTTTGACTACGCCGTGAAGACCGTCTTCTCGGAGCCTCAGCTCGATATTGCGACCTCTTCGCTTGAGGACGACGGCTCTTACACCTTCGCGGTTGAATATCTGCCCGGTCAGTTTGACCAGAGAGCCGATTCGGCGGCGCAGTGCATTCAGATAATCTCTCAGGGCGAGAGACCGCTCATAAGGTCTGCCAAGGTTTACAAGCTCTACGGAGCGCTCACCGACGAAGACATAGCTCAGATTAAAAATTACGTTATAAATCCCGTTGAGTCGAGAGAAGCCGCTCTCGAAAAGCCCGAAACCCTCAAGGCGAATTACGACCTGCCCGAAAGCGTCGCAACCCTTGACGGCTTTAACGCGCTTGACAGAGCGGGGCTCGAAAAGTTCACCGAGGATTACGGCCTCGCAATGGACGCGGACGACATTGAGTTTTGCCAGACTTACTTTAAGAGCGAACACCGTGACCCCACTATTACGGAAATTCGCATGATTGACACCTACTGGTCGGATCACTGCCGTCACACCACGTTCCTCACGGTCATTGACTCGGTTAAGTTTGAAGACCCCCTGCTTCAAAAGGCTTACGACGATTACGTTGCCGTAAGAAAAGAGCTCGGCAGAACGAAGCCCATTTGCCTTATGGACCTTGCAACTATAGCCACAAGGCACCTTAAAGCGCAGGGCTTGCTCGATAAGCTCGACGAGAGCGAAGAAATCAACGCCTGCACCGTTAAAATCGAGGTAGAAGAAGACGGAGTTAAAACTCCATGGCTGCTTCTCTTCAAAAACGAGACTCACAATCATCCCACGGAGATTGAGCCCTTCGGCGGCGCGGCGACCTGCATAGGCGGCGCCATACGCGACCCGCTCTCGGGCAGAAGCTACGTTTACGCCGCGATGAGAATTACGGGCGCATCCGACCCCTTAAAGCCCGTGAGCGAAACCATACCCGGCAAGCTGCCGCAAAGAAGCATCGTTACCGGAGCCGCGGCGGGATATTCGTCCTACGGCAACCAGATTGGACTTGCGACGGGCATAGTTGACGAGATTTATCACCCCGGCTACGAAGCGAAGAGAATGGAAATAGGCGCTGTTATAGCCGCCGCCCCCGCCGAAAACGTGCGCCGCGAGGTGCCTCAGCCCGGCGACGTGGTCATACTTCTCGGCGGCTCAACGGGCCGCGACGGCATAGGCGGAGCCACGGGCTCGTCAAAGGCTCACACCTCCCATTCGGTTGAGACCTGCGGAGCCGAGGTTCAGAAGGGCAACGCTCCCGAAGAAAGAAAGCTTCAGAGGCTCTTCAGAAACGGCGAAGCGACAAAGATGATAAAGCGCTGCAACGACTTCGGCGCAGGCGGCGTATCGGTCGCCATAGGAGAGCTTGCGGACGGCCTTGACATTGACCTTAACGCCGTGCCCAAAAAATACGAGGGCCTTGACGGCACCGAGCTTGCGATAAGCGAATCTCAGGAGAGAATGGCGGTCGTCGTTGAAAAAGAAAACGTTGACGCTTTTCTTAAGCTCGCTTATTCCGAAAACTTGCAGGCATGCCCCGTTGCGGCAGTTAAAGCCGAGCCGAGGCTCACGATGACCTGGAACGGCAAAAAAATCGTTGACGTTTCGAGAGAATTCCTCAATTCAAACGGCGCCGACAAGCACATTGACATAACCCCCGCCCCGAGCGCTTCCGTTAAAAAGGATGTGAGCGGCTCGTTCGGCGAAAATATGAAAGCTCTCGCGGGCGACCTCAACGTCTGCTCAAAGAGAGGGCTTTCCGAAAGATTTGACTCCACCATAGGCGCGGGCACCGTGCTCATGCCTTTCGGCGGCAAAAATCAGTTAACGCCCATTCAGGCGATGGTGCACAAGATTTCCGTTGAGAAAAAGCACACCGACGACTGCTCGCTCATGTCGTGGGGCTACAATCCCTATATCACGGAGCAGAGCCCTTATCACGGCGCTTACCTTGCGGTAATAGAATCCGTTGCGAAGCTCATAGCGACCGGCACCGATTTTAAAGACGTTTATCTCACCTTCCAGGAGTATTTTGAGCATCCCGGCAAGGACGGCAAACGCTGGGGCAAACCCCTCGCCGCCCTTCTCGGCGCGTTCAAAGCTCAGGAAGAGCTCAAAATCGCTTCTATCGGCGGCAAAGACTCAATGAGCGGTTCGTTTGAAAATCTCGACGTTCCCCCCACTCTCGTTTCATTCGCCGTCACCACCGACAAGGTGTCGTCCATAGTGTCGCCCGAATTCAAACAGGCGGGGCGCAAAGTGATTATAATATCCCCCGAACACGACGAAAACGGCCTGCCCGTTACCTCGTCTCTGCTCAAGGTTTTTGACGAAGTGACTTCTCTTCTCAGAAGCGGCAAAGCGGTTGCCTGCTACACCCCCGGCATCGGAGGCATAGCGGAAGCCGTGCTCAAGATGAGCATGGGCAACGGCTTCGGATTTGAATTTTCCGACAGCCTCACCCTTGACGAGATATTCGGCTACAGCTACGGCTCGTTCCTGCTTGAAACGACGGAAGATATAGGAAGCGGCAAGCCCATAGGCGTTATAACAAACGGCAGCGATTTCACCTACTCGGGCGAAAAAGTGAGCGTTTCGGAGCTTGACGAAATTTATGAGAGCAAGCTTGAAAGCGTTTATTCCTGCAACGTGAAAGGCTCCGACGGCAAGATAGAAAACTTTGAATACAAAGCTTCGTCTTACCCCGCTCCCGCCGTAAAATGCGCAAAGCCGAGAGTGCTTATCCCCGCGTTCCCCGGCACCAACTGCGAATACGACTCCGCCAAAGCGATGAGAGACGCGGGAGCGGAGCCCGAAATAATCGTTATCAAAAATCTTACCTCCTCCGCGATTAAAGAGAGCATAGACACCTTCGCGGAGAAGCTCAAGCAGGCTCAGATGATATTCATCCCCGGCGGATTTTCCGGCGGCGACGAGCCCGACGGCAGCGGCAAATTCATAACCGCATTCTTCCGCAACGGCGTTATCAAAGACGGTGTTACTGACCTTCTTGACAACCGCGACGGCCTTATGTGCGGCATTTGCAACGGCTTCCAGGCGCTCATTAAGCTCGGTCTTGTGCCTTACGGCAAGATTATTGATACTGACGAAAACTGCCCCACTCTGACCTTCAACACCATTTCAAGGCACCAGAGCAAGATAATCAGAACGAGAATTTCTTCCAACAAATCACCGTGGCTCTCTCTCACCGAAACAGGCGATATTTATTCAATGCCTATTTCTCACGGCGAAGGCAGATTTCTTGCCGATGAAGAGCTCGTAAAGCAGCTTGCTCAAAACGGTCAGATCGCAACTCAGTACGTTGACCTTGACGGCAACGCGACCTATGACGTGAGATACAACCCCAACAATTCCGTTTACGCTATTGAGGGCATTACCTCCCCCGACGGCAGAGTATTCGGCAAAATGGGTCACTGCGAGCGTGTGGGCAGCGGTCTTTACAAAAACGTGCCCGGCAACTACGACATAGGAATGTTTAAAGCAGCAGTCAAATATTTTAAATAGAATTTTAAGAGGAGAGATGTAAAATGGCGTACTTATCCGACATTGAAATTGCTCAAAGATGTGAAATGAGGCCCATAACCGAGATAGCGGAAAGAGCCCGTATCGACGAAAAATACGTTGAGCAATACGGCAGATACAAAGCTAAAATCGACCCTGCGGTAATAAAAGATACCGACAAAGAAAACGGCAAACTCATCCTCGTAACGGCAATTACCCCCACTCCCGCGGGCGAAGGCAAAACCACCACGACTATCGGTCTTGCCGACGGCCTCAAGCGCATTGGCAAAAACGTGAACGTAGCTCTCAGAGAGCCCTCCCTCGGCCCCGTTTTCGGTGTTAAGGGCGGCGCTGCCGGCGGCGGATACGCTCAGGTCGTGCCCATGGAAGACATTAACCTTCATTTCACGGGCGACTTTCACGCAATCGGCGCGGCAAACAACCTTCTTGCCGCAATGCTCGAT